>JAEMTE010000055.1 GCA_016462445.1 Candidatus Nanopelagicus sp.
TTTTACTACCTACTACGGGGGCTTTCGCTATTTTTATTGCCATCCATATTATTCTCAACAGTTGAGGCATCTACCTTAGTTTTTGTTATTTTCTATGGCCTAGATTGGATTGCCACAGTGCCGCCCACGGTAATGCTGTGTCGACAGGTATTAGGGCCGCAGAAAGGGGCAATAATTTATGGCTGGGTCTTTGCCGCCCATCAAATAGGTGGTGCTATCGCAGCCCTTGGCGCTGGCGTACTAAGAGTTAAGTTTGGTGATTACGCTGCTGCATTTTATATAACTGGAATACTCTGCGTAATTACAAGTTACTTTGTATTACAAATTACCGTAAAGGAAAAGGAAGTTAGTTGAGCCAGAGCTTTTATGAAAGAGCGGGCGGTGAAAAAACCTTTAACGATTTAGTCTCACACTTCTACGCTTTAGTTGCAGTCAATCCAATTTTGCGCCCGATGTATCCAGAAAATGACCTACATGGCGCCGGCAGAAGACTTCAATTATTTTTAGAGCAGTACTGGGGAGGACCTACTACCTATAGTGAAGAACGAGGACACCCACGCCTTCGAATGCGGCATTCGCCATTTCATATCTCAAGGGTTGAACATGATGCCTGGCTACTTTGCATGAAGGATGCGGTAAATGGCCTTGAGATTGGTGATGATTTAAAGAGTGAGCTTTGGGAGTATTTAGAGGCAGCAGCTGCTGGCATGATTAACGCTGCAGATTAAGAGGGCGGATTAAGCTTTATTTTTAGGTTGAGATTTATTTCCAACCTTTAAGATCTCACCATTTCGCAGATACCAAATAGTTCCCTTTTTATCTCTAACAGTGGTAATTCTAAGTCCAACAGATTCAACTACGCCTTGGACATCAAGCACATCCACCTTATCGCCCACACCATATTGATCCTCTACTAACATAAAGATGCCAGATAAAATATCGCGAACTAAAGTTTGCGCGCCAAGTCCTAATGCCACACCAATCACACCAGCGGATGCAATTAGCGGCCCAAGATTTAAACCAAACTCAGCTAAGATCATAAAGATTGCAATTAACCAGATCACACCATTTAAGGTTGATTTTAAAACGGTGCTAGTTGTTTTTGTTCGCTCCTTTTGCCGCACGCCCGATCTTTTAGGACCTAAGATCAGATCTGCGGTAGCAATTTTGTTCATAAGTCTTGCGATCCCCCGTTGACCAATAATTGAGATGGTGATCGATAGGGTGATAATCACAGTGATATTTAATGGGGCGCCGGTGAACCAATCGATGAGATCTCGCATATTTTCAGGTATTTTCATGATCAGATCAAAACCTTAACCCAAATGTAAGAAAGAATCTCGCCATAAATGATGCGTTTTTTGCAAACCTCAGGCAAGATATGCCTACGGCGCGAGCCACGCGCTGACTTAAAAGGAGTTGCATTCAGTGTCACAAACATTGGTGCTGAACGCCACCTATGAGCCACTAGGTGTCGTATCAGAGCGACGAGCATTAATCCTCGTCTTAAATGAGCGCGCCACTAGCGTTGAGGATTCAGGTCGCATTCTCACCTACGCCCGCGGATCAATTAAATTACCATCTGTTGTTAAATTAAATAAATTTGTAAAGATTCCATACCGCCATGCGGTGCCATTATCTAGGCGAGCAATCTTTGCTCGCGATAACAACCGTTGTGTTTACTGCGGAGTTACTGCAACCTCAATTGATCATGTGATTCCAAGATCAAG
>JAEMTE010000056.1 GCA_016462445.1 Candidatus Nanopelagicus sp.
CCGGCTGGATCAAAGAGTGGCTCGGCCATAATTGTTGCTACTTTTTTAATCCCAAACATCTCAACCTCAACAGATGTACCAGGGCTGGTGTGTTCAATTGGCAGGTATGCGTAGGCGATTGCTTTATTTAAGCTGTAACCCTGACCTGCTGATTTAACTCTGCCAACTACTTTGTTGCCAATAAAGATTGGTTCATTACCCATTGCAACATCTTTAATATCGGTAAAGGTAAGTGCGGTTAATTTTCTGCTTACCTTATCTTTAATAGCATCCAAACTAGCCTTACCAATAAAATTATCTTTTTTCGAAGAGATGGCAAAACCAAGACCTGCCTCATAAGGATTAGTTTCAGTATTTATCTCACCTGCCCAAGCCCGATATCCCTTCTCAAGGCGAAGTGATTCAATAGCACGATAGCCAGCTGGCCTAATACCTAAATCTTTACCAGCTGCTAGTAGTGCTAGCCAAACATTAAGACCATCCTTTACTGGGATATATAACTCCCAACCTAACTCACCAACATAGGTAATTCGAGTTGCCCGAAGCAAAATATCTTTTATCTTTATCATCTTTGAGTTCATAAAACCAAAGGCCTCATTTGATAGATCAGTCTCTGTTACTTTCTGTAATATCTTTCTAGCATTTGGTCCCCAGATGCCAAAACATGCTAACTCTTTAGTGATATCACCTATATCAACTTGATCAAAGTTATTCTCACGCATCTGCTTTTCTAGCCAGCCTTTATCATGATTTAAAAAGGCGGTGCCGGTAATGATTAAAAACTCATTATCTGCTACTTGCGTGATGGTGTAGTCAGATTCAATTCCACCTTTTTTATTTAGCGCCTGGGTATAGGTAGTGCGGCCAACACCTTTTACGACATTATTTGCACAAATTAGATTTAAAAACTCAGCTGACCTAGCACCACTTATCTTTATCTTGGCAAAACTTGATTCATCAAATAGACCAGCGGTATTTCTAGTAGCATGATGTTCTAAGGCAACTGCTGAATGCCAGTGCTTTCCCACCCAACCATTTGGCCTAAGGCTTTGATCTAATCCCTTCTCATTTGGATTTAAATAGTAATTAACTCGCTCCCAAGCAGCTTTCTCGCCAAATATGGCGCCATTTTCTTTATGCCAATCATAAATTGGTGATTTATTCTCACCGCGAGCGCTGCTTCGCTCCTCCCCTGGATAATGAATATCGTAGTAAGCCTCATAATTTTCCCTAACTCGCTCAAGTGTGAACTTAGGTGATTTATAAGCACC
Source organism: Candidatus Nanopelagicus sp. (assembly GCA_016462445.1). Classification (GTDB taxonomy): domain Bacteria; phylum Actinomycetota; class Actinomycetes; order Nanopelagicales; family Nanopelagicaceae; genus Nanopelagicus. The sequence continues at coordinate 1,272 of JAEMTE010000056.1, forward strand.
GGAGAATCTTTTAATATCCATATGCCAAAGATCCATTGTGGGCTCACCAGCTATTATCCATTCAGCAACTACCTTGCCAATCCCACCAGCACCGGCAATTCCATGAGCACAAAATCCAGCTGCCACATAAAAACCACCAACTGATGTCTCACCTAAACAAAACTCATTATCTGGGGTAAAGCCCTCTGGTCCATTAATAAAGTTTTTAAAACCAATCTCAGCCATTGCCGGCACTCGCATAGCTGCATTTGCAGCAATCTCTTCAAACCGCTCCCACTCATCTGGTAATAACTTAGAGTTAAAATCTGCTGGAATTTGATCAAATGAGTTAGCTGTTGCGGTAAAAGGCTTTGAGTTACGTTCATACCCACCCATAACTAAGCCTTTAACCTCTTGGCGAAAGTAGATTAAATTATCTGGATCCCGCAGTGAGGGCA
>JAEMTE010000018.1:0-21123 GCA_016462445.1 Candidatus Nanopelagicus sp.
ACTTGCGCCAACGGTGGTGGTGATCTGCAAATTATCCATCTGGTTAAGGTTAAAAGAGGTGATTTTAATTTATTTAAACAGTTTGTTTTTTTGTCTCATCTCGGTGCTTACGTAAATAAATCATAAATGGTGTACCACCAGTACCCACAGCTGATGGATTACCAGGAGTTGCCTGGGCTTGGGCATGAATATAAGTTCCAGCGTACTCAAGATGCATCGCTCTGAAGTTTGCTACTAACTCAACGCACTCATTAAATACTGCATTAAGTGTTGCTCGCTTAGTTGTAGTAACAAAGTTACGTACTGATGGACCTGCCTCTACCGCTTCAATAAATTTAACATGCTTTGGTGGCATATAGGTGCGCATCTCCATTAGGTACTCTCGCAACTCATCGCGTTCATGTTCAATACCTAGGACACCATCCATCGCTGGAATAATTGCACTTTGTGCACCTGTCTCACCACGGAAGGTTTGCCCTACTCCCTTATATGCATCTACACCTTCGTAAACAACACCATTTGGTAGTGATGGGTTATTACGCCAACCAAAGATATATGGCCTAACTCGGTGGAAGTAAATATATGGATCACATCTTTCAGGCATTCTGCCCAATACTTTATACATCGCAGTAAGAGCGTTACGTAATTTAGTAATTGCTTCCTCTACCTTCTCAGCATCATTATCAACTACCGCTTGCTGCGCATCCTCAATTGCTTTTAACGCCTTTCCAGCTTTTTTCTCAATCTCAATGTGAATTAAAATAAACCACTCTTCATCTTGGCCACCTAAGAAACATTGCGCTAACCCAATGTTGCCGCACTCAATCGGTCCACTTTTATCAAATCGGCGCCAATTATCTGATGCATAGCTTTGATAGGAAAGAATTGGTGGCCTTCCTACTAACTTTCCAACCTCATACCAAGGCAGAGCTAAATTTGCTGGCATTACTGTTGCAGCGGTGTTATCACTCCACTGATAAGCCTGTCCGATATAACTTAAAACTAACATTGCCCTTTGAATCTCGGCCTCACCTTTTAATTTATCAATATTAAATTTAGGAAGGGCTTTTACCTTTGCTCTAAAGTTTGTACTCATTAATAACTTAGGAAGATCCTTACCAAATTGATCCCACTCTTCATTTCCGGCAGATAGCGAAAGAGCTGGATCAGATGTTGGCAAATAGCCAAACTCCTCAGTTACTCCAAAATCAGCAAGTTTGACTGGCTTCATTTTTCCTCCATGCTCAGTTACTACATCTAAAGATATGTAAGTTAATTTACATATCTACTATTACGATAAATTCAAAATTACATCGGCTCGATTTTTTGTAGACTCAACCACCTTAGCATTAACCTCATCAGAACCATGAGTCCAAGCGTGAGCAGATTCTGGAGATCGGCCATACCTTATGCTGCGCGCCATTAACCTCTCCCACCTTAAATTATCATTGATTTCGATATACCAAGATTCGGTAAGAAAAGAACTGACATCTTGCCAGCCATACTTATCAAGTAATAAGTAGTTTCCTTCAGTTAGCACTAACTTAGTATCTTTTAATACTACCCCTTCAGCTACGATCGATTCTTCAATCTCACGATGAAAAATTGGGAAGTAAATATCAGATTTTTGATCAAATTTAATACGTTTCATTAATTCTGAAAAACCTGTGGCATCAAATGTGTCGTAGGCGCCTTTGCGATCAGAGCTTCCATGCTCTGCCAATAATTTATTACTTAGGTGGTAACCATCCATTGGAACTAAAACTGCTTTATCTTTTGCTAAGTTATCTAATAAATAAGATGTGAGGGTTGATTTTCCAGCGCCAGGTTTTCCTACCACCCCAATAATAATTCTTTCACTCTCTTTTGCCTGTAAATCTCTTACGCGCTTTAGCGCCTCTTCAACTGTATTTATTACTATCGGCATCTTTTATTTATCTATAGGGTAGAAATTGATGATTAATTATTTTTGTGGTTTAATCGAAGAAATACCTATTGCACACACCTCATTTGCAATAAGTGCATCCTCAACAGTTGCTAGGTCTGGATTTACAATTCCAGTTTTTACCTCTTGAATCCATGCTTTTAACTCTTCAATATATGAAGGTTCAAAACGAACCATCCAGTTATTAGCCATTTTTCCACCTTTGGTTGCGCCACCAACCCCGTTTACTTGCGTAATTACATCCCCATGAGTTCCAATTTGAATTGAACCTTTTTCGCAAATAACTTCAACTCTGCAATCAAATCCATAATTATTAAAAGCAACCACATCGCCAACCATTGTTACACCGCTTTTAAGGCGGCCGATGATTATTAGTGGATCAGCTAATCCATCTGGTGAGAGGGATGAGCGCCTTGGATAAAAACTTTGAATTGATTCCCATTCATCCTTAAATAACCATCGATAAATATCAAAATCATGGATTGCAATATTTGTGAATAGCCCGGTAGTGGTTGCCCCAGTCGATGCAACATTTCGAGTTACAGTTCTAAAGAATGTAGGGGGACCAAAATCACCAGTTGCAATGAGGCGACGAACCTCTTGGTAGCAAGGATCAAAACGTCGCATAAAACCAAAATTAATCATCTTCTTACCAACTCGCTCTTGGTAGGTGCGAATCTCAGCAGAGATCATTCGTGCATCTTCTAAGGTTGTAGCAATTGGCTTTTCACACAAAATTTGTTTTCCAGAAGCAATCGCTAACCTTAAATGTGGCACATGCAGCGGATCTGGGGATGCAATTATTACGGCATCAACCCTTGAATCATTCATTAATTCCTCGGGGTTAGTAGTTGAAAAAAGAACAGTCCCAAGCTCTGCCGATAGCTCAGCAATCTTTTTTGTATCTATATCAGAGAGTCCAACAACTGTTGCATCAGGCACATGTTCTTTGATAAACCTTGCGTGCCCAGCACCCATTACACCGGTGCCAATAATTCCAACTTTAATCATTATTTCATCACCCCGATTTTAAAATCACACTGCTATAAGGAATGGCATCTCCAGTATGAATTATCGCAAGAGATTGTCCGACCTTAATCTTAAACTCCTCATGTGGAATTAAGATGGTTGGAATATTTTCATAATGTTTCTTATATGAGGCAACTGTTTTTGCATCAACTTTTTCAGAAAACTCATTAGCTAAGTAAAGTCCAGTTAAATCTAATAATGGCAAAATGGCATCTAATACATCTGGAATAGTTGGAAAGCCTTTTATTAATGCAAGATCAATAAGTTCAACTCCGGGATAACTTGGAAATGGCCCATCCACAATCGCTAATGTATTTACATGCCGAAAACGAGCAAGGGCTGAGGCAAGTTGCCCGTTAATAATTCCATTTTTTAACATTAGATTTCCTTCTGAGATTGGATTAATAATGATATCTGCTCACGCGTTGGTAAGGAAGGCGTAGCCCCAACGCTTTGTACCGAAAGGGCGCCAGCGGCGCAGGCAAAGCGGATTGCAGAATCTAAATCAACTCCTTCACTAATTGCAACAGCAAGGGCGCCACAAAAAGCATCACCTGCAGCGGTGGTATCAACAGGTGAGACCTTAAATGCCTTAAAAACAGATTTACCATCTTTACTTATTAAAACAGCACCCTCTTCGCCTCTAGTAATTAATACTGAACTTACACCTTGGTCAATTAACATTTTGCCGGCAGCAGAAGCACTCTCAGCATTAATAACCTTAATGCCGGTTAAAAACTCAGCTTCAAATTGATTTGGCACTAATAAATCAACGGTACTTAAAAACTCCTTTGAAAGTTTACTTGCTGGCGCAGGGTTTAATATATTATAAAAACCCATAACCTTTGCCCTTTTAAATATTGTTGCTAGCTCAGAAATAGGGCTTTCAAGTTGTGCTAAAAGTATCTTTTTATCTTTAATACTGCTTAATAATTCATCGGTAACAAACTCTGCTTTTAGCTCTGAATTAGCACCTGCAATAACAATAATTCTATTTTGCCCCTTTTTATCTACTTCGATTACGGCAGTGCCGCAAAATCCAGAGATTTCTTTAACATACTTATGATTGATTCTTTCCTTTATTAAAACCTCACGTAGTGTTGTTGAGTTTGCATCATTTCCTAAAACACCAACCATTGTTACCTCACCGCCTGAACGAGCGGCAGCAACTGCTTGATTTAAACCTTTTCCACCAGAAAAGATCTCAAGGCGATCACCTAAAACTGTCTCACCAGGCGCAGGCATTCTCTCTAAATATGTAACAATATCTATATTAAGACTTCCAACAACTAAGACGCCCATACAGTATTTAAACTACATACCAACATCTGTAAGTGACTTAGATAGTAATTCCAAACCTAATTTTGTATCTGCTTCAGAGATATTACATGGTGGAACCATATGAATTCGATTGAAGTTATTAAATGGCATTAAGCCATTTTTCTTACAAGCTGCCACAATCTCATTCATCTTTGGACTAGAAGCGCCATATGGGGCGAGTGGCTCACGTGTTTTACGATCTGTGACCATATCAATTCCCCAGAAAACACCAGCACCACGAATGTCACCCATTACTTGGTGTTTTTTAGCTAACTCATGAAGGCCTGGGCCAAGAATTTTCTCACCGATGCTTGCAGCATTTTCAACCATCTTCTCACTCTTCATAACATCAATTGTGGCAACCGCTGTTGCGCAAGCAAGTGGGTGGCCAGAGTAGGTAAGTCCACCTGGAAATACTCGCTCATCAAAGCTTTTAGAAATTGGTTCAGATATAACTACGCCACCTAATGGAACATAGCCAGAGGTAACACCTTTAGCAAAAACAATTAAATCTGGCGTAGATTTTGAGTGTTGATATCCAAACCATTTACCAGTTCGCCCAAAGCCTGACATAACCTCATCAGATATCCAAAGAATTCCATACTTATCACATAGTGCGCGCAAGCCATCCAGATAACCTGCTGGTGGCATTAATACGCCGGCAGTTCCAGGAACACCCTCTATTAATATCGCAGCAATTGTTTTTGGTCCTTCAAAAATAATTGTTTGCTCAAGGTGCTCAAGTGCGCGTTGTGACTCCTCTGCCTCATTTGTTGCCCAAAAAGCTGAGCGATAAAGATATGGCCCCCAAAAATGCACATGGCCAAAAGCGAACTCATTTGGAAAACGTCTTGGATCTCCAGTTGCATTAATTGCAGAGCCGGTATTGCCGTGATAAGAGCGGTATGTGGAGAGAATTTTGTGTCTATTGCTGTGAAGTCTGGCCATTCTTACTGCGTTTTCAACTCCATCTGCCCCAGCATTTGTAAAGAAGACCTTTTTAAAGTTATCACCAGATATTTCAAGAATCCGCTTTGCTGCTTCATTGCGCGCCTCATTGGCATGTTGTGGCGCAATTGTGGTGAGAATATCTGCTTGCTCTTTAATGGCGGCGATGACCTTTGGATGTTGATGGCCAATATTTGTAAAGACTAATTGGCAGGAAAAATCTAAATACTTTTTACCAGTGAAATCCCAAAAGTATGAGCCGGCGCCACCTGCGATTGCCATCGGAGAGATCTGGGCTTGAGCAGACCAGGAGTGGAAAACATTAGCCCGATCATCAGCAAATACCTTCGCTGCCTTATCTGGATTATTTTCTGGGCTATTCAACACACTCTCCTATCCCTTGCTCCATGTGGCCAATCTAATCACCTATGCGAGTTTTTTGGTAGTAAGTCGAGTAGAGAGGTGAGTAAACCTGAAGTATTGTACAGATATGAAAATTGTCTCACATTGGATCAACGGCGCGATTTCGCAGAGTAAATCAGAGCGCAGCGGTGAGATATTTAATCCTGCAACTGGAAAAGTTTCTGGGAATGTTAATTTTGCAACTACTGCAACTGTAGATGAGGTTGTTAATGTCGCCAGTAAGGCATTTGAACAGTGGCGCCACAGCTCACTTACCAAGCGAACTCAGGTGCTATTTGCCTTTCGCGAATTAGTAAATCAAAATAAGGAAAAGTTAGCAGCAATAATTACTGAGGAGCATGGAAAAGTATTAAGTGATGCCCTCGGTGAAGTAACCCGCGGACTTGAGGTAGTGGAGTTTGCCTGTGGAATCCCCCACCTGTTAAAGGGTGGATTTTCTGAAGAGGTCTCAACCGGCGTTGATGTTTACTCCATTAGGCAACCACTTGGAGCTGTTGCCATTATTTCCCCATTTAATTTTCCGGCAATGGTGCCGATGTGGTTTTTCCCAATTGCAATCGCATGTGGAAATACGGTAATTGTTAAGCCATCTGAGAAAGATCCAAGTGCAATTATGTTAATTGCACAGCTTTGGAAAGAGGCTGGATTACCTGATGGCGTATTTAATGTTGTGCATGGTGACAAGGTAGCTGTTGATGCTTTGCTTACGCATTCAGGAGTTAAATCTGTCTCCTTTGTTGGCTCAACTCCAATCGCAAAGTATGTTTATGAAGTTGGCACAAAATCTGGCAAGCGGGTGCAGGCATTAGGTGGGGCAAAAAACCACATGATTGTTCTGCCAGATGCTGATTTAGATCTTGCCGCCGATGCTGCGATTAATGCTGGCTTTGGCTCAGCTGGTGAGCGGTGCATGGCAATCTCAGCAATTGTTGCAGTTGAACCAATTGCAGATAAATTAATTGAGAAGATTAAAGAGCGAGCTTTAAAGATTAAAACTGGTGATGGCACAAAAGGTGCTGATATGGGTCCACTTGTTACCAAAGTTCACCGTGACAAAGTTGCTGCATATATTGGAGCTGGTGAAAAAGAGGGCGCCAAAATTGTTTTTGATGGTCGAGATGTAAAGGTTGATGGGGAAGGTTTTTGGCTGGGGCCAACATTGTTTGACAATGTAAAGGCAAATATGAGTATTTATCAAGAAGAGATCTTTGGTCCAGTACTTAGTGTAATTCGGGTAAAAACATATGATGAAGCGCTTAAATTAGTTAATGATCACCAATATGGAAACGGCACAGCAATATTTACCAATGATGGTGGAGCGGCACGACGTTTTCAAAATGAGGTTGAGGTTGGAATGGTGGGAATAAATGTTCCTATTCCAGTACCAATGGCTTACTTCTCATTTGGTGGTTGGAAGAACTCATTATTTGGTGACTCTCATGCACATGGAACAGAAGGAGTTCACTTCTTTACCAGAGGAAAGGTTGTTACCTCTCGCTGGTTAGATCCTAGCCATGGTGGAATTAATTTAGGCTTCCCGCAAAATACTTAAAACTAGCCGCGAAGATTTTTAGCAAGCTCTTTAAAATCATTAACCATAAAATCAACCTCATCTTGTCCATGGGCCAAACTTATTAACCACTGCTCATCTAATCCTGGTGGAGTCATAATTTGATGATTTAGCGACCAGAGAAATGACAACTCAGCTACTTGAAAATCAGTCGCTTTATAATCGCGGTAATTTCTAACTGGCGCAGGTGACCAAGTAATACACCCTTTAACACCAAAGCCGACGGTATGGGCTGGTAATTCATACTCAGTAATAATTTCACTAATTCGATTTAACGCTTGAATATTTAATGACTCAGCATTATCTAATGCTTCTTTAGTGCAAATTTTATCAACTGCCCGCACCGCAGCCATTGCAAGTGCATGTCCATTAAATGTTCCAAGGTGTGGCATTCTGCCATCAGTTACTGGCTTCATAAACTCTGCTTTGCCACCAAATGCTGCCAGTGGAACGCCACCACCAATTGACTTGGCAAGTGCGATTAAATCTGGAATAACACCTAGGCGTTGAGATGCACCTTGTGGTCCGGCGGTAAGTCCAGTCTTTACCTCATCAAAAATTAAAACAATCTTATATTCATCACATAGTGCTCTAACTGCCTCAAGATATCCCTCATCGGGTAAAACAATTCCAATATTTTCTAAAACTGGCTCAACAATAAAGCAGGCAATTGTCTTAGCATGATTTCTAAATACATTTTCAAGAGCTGAAATATTATTAAATGGCACAACATACGCCTCACCTGGTACAGCTGAATTTCCTACTACAACATTTGGTGACTCAGCATCACCTGCATTTTCTATTGATGGTTTAGTTGAGAACAAGACCGCATCACCGCTGCCATGGTAGCCACCCTCAACCTTTACAACTCCCTCTTTACCTGTGTAAGCACGTGCAGTACGAACTGCATACATAGTGGATTCAGTTCCAGAGTTAGTGAACCTAAGCTGCTCAATTCCAAAACGCCGGCATAGCCGTTCAGCAGCATCTCTTGAGAGTGGAGATGGTGCGGTATATAAAGTTCCAACATCAAGTGCTGCGCGAAGCTCGGCAACGACCTCTGGGTTTAAGTGGCCAGCAAGCATGGAGCCAAAGCCCATAGATAGATCAAGCATCTTTCGACCATCAACATCAGTTACCCAAGCCCCTTTGGCAGATACAACTGAGATTGGATATGGATCAAATGATTGAAAGGTTGAGTGAGCACCTAATGGAATACTGCTTAACGCTAACTGATGCTCAAGACCTGAACTAAGTAATCTGCTTTTATATAAATCTAATTGTTGTTGTAAAAGTTTTTCTAATCTAACGCTATCTAGTGGTTTTGAATGTGCAGGTACCGCACGGAAGGTTTGAGGATGGTTCGTTTGGGTTTTCATTGCAGGTTGGAACAGTAAATGGGTTCAGATAGAACCAGAATTTAGGGCCACACTCCTTGCTAATTTTAATACACCGTCAGTTTAGCAGGGAGATTATTTAAATCAACTATGCGCGTTTCATGTGTAAATTAACACACAAAATAGGGTTATTTTGGCGTTTATTACTTTTTGTAATACTAAGATTTTTAAAATTGGTTAAATTTTAGTAAAAAAGTATTTGTTAGAGCAGGTAGCATCTACACATGATACGTGAGCGAGTTGACCTATCCGCAGCTCAGATTGAGCATTTAAAAAGTTTAGTAACTGGATTGGTATCAACAAATGAAACTGTACTTGATCAACATGGGCGAGATGAATCTGCAATCCCACCAGTTAGACCTTCAGCTGTTGTCATGCCACAAAGTACCGAAGAGGTTTCTAAAGTTTTAGCTTATTGCAATGCTGAAAGGATTCCAGTAGTTGCATTTGGTGCTGGCTCATCCCTTGAAGGCCATGTTTTGCCTCTATTTGGTGGCATATCACTTGATTTAACGCAGATGAATAAGATTATTGAGATCAGGCCAGATGATCTATTGGTGAGAGTTCAGCCAGGCGTGCACAGAGTTGCGTTAAATGAAAAAATATCTAGCTCTGGTTTATTTTTCTCCGTAGATCCTGGCGCTGATGCGACCTTAGGTGGCATGGCTGCTACTGGAGCAGCTGGAACGACCACTGTTCGATACGGATCAATGCGCGATAATGTTTTAGCACTAACTGCGGTTATGGCAGATGGCACAGTATTTAAGACTGGGCGAGAGACTAGAAAATTATCAGCTGGCTATGACCTAACTAGATTACTAGTTGGCTCAGAGGGTACATTGGCAATTATTACCGAGTTAACTCTTCGAGTATTTGGTATTCCAGAGAAGATGGCTGCTGCGATAGTTCGCTTTAAAACTCTAGCTGATGGTGTTACCGCTGCAACTGCAATAGTTAGATCTGGTATATCAATTGCAAGATGTGAATTTTTAGATGCTAAGTGCATAAAGAATGTTAATTCTCATGATGGGCTAAATTTGACTGAGGTACCAACTTTATTTTTTGAATTCCATGGCTCACCCGCTGGAGTAGCAGAGGATGCAGCATCTGTGAAAAGTATTGTGGAGGAGTTTGGCGGATCAGAGTTTGAATGGACCACAGATGAAGGTGCTCGCCGTAAATTATGGCAAGCCCGTCATAATGCTTATTGGGCCGGTATTGCAGCAAATCCAGGAAAGCGCGCAGTTAGTACAGATGCAGCTGTGCCACTTTCAAAACTTTCAGATGCGGTAACTGTTGCAGATCAAATACTTGCTAAACATCCATATCCATATTCAATTTTAGGACATGTTGCAGATGCAAACTTTCACTGCTTTATAGTCACCGATCCTACAAAGCCAGAGGAGTTAGAGGATGTTCGTCACATTACTCATGAGATCACAATGAAGATGATCGAAATGGGTGGTACCTGCACCGGTGAACATGGAATAGGCTCAGGGAAAATTCAGGCTTTAGTTGCAGAAACTGGCGCTCCAGCGGTTAATATTATGAAATCAATAAAGCAAACTTTAGACCCTAACAATATTTTAAATCCAGGAAAGGTATTTATTTAAATGATTAGCGCCTCCGAGTGGGTAATTACTGTTTTAGTTCTTTCTGGCATTATTATTTTTGACTTACTAGTTGCAATTATTAGAAGAAATTCAGAGACTACGGTAAAAGAGTCCGCGCTTTGGACAATTTTCTATATTAGTCTAGCTATTTTGTTTGGTGCTATGTTGCCAAACTGGGCAACAACTCAAGCACAAGGTGAATTTTTTGCCGGCTGGTTAACAGAGTATGCGCTTTCAATTGATAATATTTTTGTATTCGTAATTATTTTATCAAGATTAAAGGTTCCAAAGGAGAAGCAGCAACTAGTACTGTTGATTGGCATTTTACTTACTATTGCAATACGTGGCTTATTTATTCCAGCTGGAGCTACATTAATATCTAAGTTTTCTAGTATTTTCTTCCTTTTTGGTGGATTTTTGATCTATACCGCATATGAATTATTCAAAGAAAGTGGCGAAGAGGATAAGGAATGGAAAGAGGGAAGAATTGTTACTTCGCTTAAGGCTAAAGGTGCGAGCACTTTTACAATTGCATTGGTGTCACTTGCGCTAACAAACGTAGTATTTTCATTAGATTCTATTCCTGCAATTTTTGGATTAACAAAAGATGCCTACATCGTTACAACAGCTAATATTTTTGCGTTGATGGGACTGCGGCAACTTTACTTTTTAATCGGTGGACTACTAACAAAATTAGTCTATTTATCTAAAGGCCTCTCTGTTATTTTAGGATTCATTGGAGTGAAGTTAATTTTAGAAGCATTCCATGGCATTGGTATTCATCAGATTGGTGGGGTTCATATCCCGGAAATCTCGTTAAATACCAGTCTTTTTGTAATCATTACTTGTTTAATTATCACCACCATCACCAGTTTGATCGCTTCTTCTAAATCAAAGGTGGCAGAATAGCCCTCATGATTGAGGGCTCAAATAAGATTCAGGTTTTCGAACCACATCGCTCATCTCTGCCACCCCTTAAGCCATATATTTCTGAGTTCTGGCGCAGGCGGGAGTTTGCAACAGAGCTTTCAAAATTCTCTGACAAAGCAGAGTATTTGGAGTCAAAGTTAGGAAAAGTTTGGCTAGTTTTAAATCCATTATTTTTAGCGGTGATCTACTACTTACTTGTAACAATTATTCAAGGTAGATCAACACAGACAAATTCATTTACGATTCTCTGTCATATTCTGATCGGTTTATTCACTTTTTACTTCGCACAAAACTGTATCTTGCTAGGTGCCCAATCAATTACCTCTGGTGGGCGGCTTATCTTAAATCAGGCCTTCCCAAGATCACTCCTTCCCTTATCTAGCGCAATTAGTGCTGCCCGGCAATTTCTACCAACTTTGCCGGTATATATTTTAATTGTTCTCATCGGTAAATTAGTTTTTAACGATGAATCTCTTCCAGGACTTACCTGGAATTACCTTCTTATTCCATTTATATTTATCTTATTAGCACTTACAAGTTTTGGGCTTTCACTTTTATTTGCAACAATGAATGTTTACTTCCGAGATACAACTAAATTACTTTCATACATAATGCGGATTTGGCTTTACGCATCCCCGGTGCTTTGGCAGCCAGATATGCTCACTGGTTGGTATCGGATTATTCTCTACTTAAATCCACTAGGTCCAATACTTTCTGCTAACTCAAGAATTTGGATTGATGGGCTGACCCCAACCGCCCCACAATTACTTGCTTGCTCATTTTGGGCATTTGGTTCTATTTTGCTAGGTGGTTACTTCTTTATTTCTAGGGAGCGTGATTTTGCAATCCACATCTAATCAAAAGTTTGTTTTGCCAGAGAATCTGGCAATTCGTATTGAGAATCTCTCAATTAGCTACAAAATAAATGTTGAGTCAAAGAAAACATTAAAGAACGCGCTAATGAGAGCAAGTCGGGGTGAGCGGATTAGAACAAGAACTGTGGAGGCGGTTAAAAATTTAACTCTTGATATTGCCCATGGTTCAGTAGTGGGAATTGTTGGCGCAAATGGCGCAGGTAAATCAACGCTGATGAGATCAATCGCTGGAATCTTGCCACCAACTACTGGACGAATTGCAGTAAATGGTCGGATATCGACCTTGCTAGCTTTAGGTGTTGGTTTTAACCAAGCATTATCTGGTCGAGATAATATTATTTTAGGTGGCTTAGCAGCTGGTATGAGTAGGGCAGAAATAGATAGTCAAACTGATGCAATTGCACAATTTGCTGATCTACCTGAAGGTTTTATTGATATGCCAGTTCGCACCTATAGTAATGGTATGTATAGCCGAGTTGCATTTTCAGTAGCAGTAAATATGACACCAGATATCCTGTTATTAGATGAGGCTCTCTCTGCTGGTGATGCAGCTTTTAAAGAAAAATCATTTAATCGAATGCGCCAACTCTGTGCAGAGGCAAGAACTATTTTAATTGTTTCGCACGCACTCTCTTCAGTAAATGAACTTTGTGATCAAGCAATCTGGTTGCATAAAGGACAAATGCTGGCGAGTGGAAAACCTGAAGATATTACCGAGCAATACTTAAAGTTCTTAAATGTTGGTAAATTACCCTCTAGTTATGAAGATTTATAAGGGTAATACAAAAAATACTACAGTAATAACTGCAGCTAAAGCTGCTGCTTTAAGCAGAATAGTAATTGCGGTTTTCCGATCTGCCCTACGGTCTTCAACTGAGGCAACTCTTGAAATTTTTCCAAGCCTTTCGAAATTAAATGTTCCAGCAAGGCCATAAGCTAAACAGAACTTACTTCTAGATTGCACAAATCCTACTGAAAAAATCATTGCCGGAATAAAGATAGAAAATCTAACAGATCGACCTTGATCTGCCGCTAAAATGCCAATTACTGAAGATATTGTTAAAAACAAACCAAATAATGCCACTATCTGCCTACTTCTAATTTCATCCTTGCCAAGATTGCAGGTACCTGGAATATATTGATTACTCATTTAAGCATCTTCTCGCTCTTCATCATCGCGCCAAACTTCATACTCATCATTTTCGGAGCGAGCAAGCCAATTAAATAAAGCTTTGATGGCACCAAATAAAAGTGCAACAGCTGTAAGGGCTGTAGATAACCGCTTAATTACTTTAAACATAGGCTAAATCTACTATAACTAAGCTCTTATTGTTACTAATTACTTTCTGCTGCGAGTTTAGTGATGGCATCTTCATTCAGGCGAAATACAGTCCACTGATCCATGGCCTGTGCGCCAAGAGATTTATAGAAATCAATTGCTGGCTTATTCCAATCAAGTACCCACCATTGAAATCTTGGGTAGCCTCGTTCAACACAAATCTGTGCCAACCTAATCAGTAACGCCTTACCGTGACCTGCGCCACGATACTTTGGATCAACAAATAGATCCTCTAGATAGATCCCATGCTTGCCCAGCCAGGTTGAGTAATTCAAATGCCAAATAGCAATTCCGGTAATCTCATCACCTAATTGCGAAAGTTCGCAGTAAACCTGAGGGTTTTCACAAAAGAGTGATCTCTCAAGATCTGCTAAGGATAAAACAACTTCAGCTGGTGCCTTCTCATACTCAGCAAGTGCATGGATATAGCGAAAGATCTCTGGTAAATCAGCTGGGATAGCAGAGCGAACAGTTACTGACATTTATAGTATTTTTGCCGCAGTAAATGCAAATTGAATATCAGCCCAAAGATCATTCACATCTTCAATACCTACTGAGAAACGAATTAAATTCTCTGGAATGGTATGGCTCTCAGTTGCCCATCTGCGCCTGCGCTCCCAAATAGATTCCACACCGCCAAGTGATGTGGCATTGGTTATTAACTTTGAAAAATCACACATTTGATCGATCTGCGCAGTAGTTGCTTTAACCTCAAATGAGATCATCGCACCAAAGCCCTTCATAAATGATTTGGCACGCTCATGGTAAGGATCTGCAGTAAGTCCGGGATAGCGAACCTTTGAAACTCTGGGATCTTTTGCCAACCGATTTGCCAACTCCATAGCATTTTCCTGCGACCGCTGCATACGAAGTGCAAAGGTGCGCAAACCTCGAAGTGCTAACCATGCCTCAAATGGTCCAGCAATTGCTCCGCCATAACGCCGGGCTTGTTCTAATCTGCCATAAAGTACCTTGTCATTTGTACTAACTGAACCAAGTAATAAATCACTGTGGCCAGAAAGATATTTAGTAACTGAGTGCAAAGTTATGTCGGCGCCAAGGGCTAATGGGTTTTGAATCATTGGCGTAGCTAGCGTGTTGTCTACTGCTACCCAACAACCTGCAGCTTTGCCAGCTGCGATGACTTTTGGTAAATCTACAACTTCAATTGCTGGATTAGTTGGTGATTCTAGATAAAGCATCTGCGCCCCAGGTAACACAGCAAGAACTGCATCAGTATTAGCTAAATCAACAAATCTAACCTCTAGTCTCTTAGCTTCATGCATCTTCTTAAGCATGGTGGTAGTTCCTTGATAACCATTATGAGCTGCAATAATTACTGCAGACTCTGGTAGTAAGGAAAAAGCTGAACTAATAGCAGCCATGCCAGATGAAAATATTAAAGTTTGGCCACCCTCAAGAACTGAGATTGCATCCTCTAACGCACTCCATGTTTCATTGCCATATCTGGCATAACCAATTGGTCCACCTTCATGAAAAGTTGAATTAAGTGCGATTGGTGGATTAAGCGCCCCATCAGGTTTTTTCTCAGGCCTGCCTGCTGCTACAACCTTGGTCTCAGTTGCTAACTTATTCCAATCTTGCTCCTGATTCATAGGTGAGAGCCTAACGGATTTACTTTAAAGTGGCGGGGCGGGGCAAAGTTAGGAAATTTAGATTACTTTTTTGGCTCAAGGATTAGCGCTACAGAGTTAATACACCAGCGCTCATCAGTTGGGACAGCGTAACCCTCACCAGTAAAGACATGGCCCAGGTGTGAACCACAAGCCGCACACCTTACCTCTGTTCTTACTCTAGGAAATAATGATCGGTCCTCAATTAGCTCAACTGCATCTTGAGCTGTTGGTTGATAAAAAGATGGCCAACCACAGCCGGAGTGAAACTTAGTATCTGATCTAAAAAGCTCAGCGGTACAAGCTTTGCATTTATAAACACCAATACTTTCACTATCTGTATATTCACCAGTAAATGCTGCTTCAGTATCTGATTTACGTAGTACATCAAAAGAGAGTCGATCAACTCGCCCTTTTAATTCAGCCTCATCAATTTTTACTTTATATGGCTCACCCTTTGAATTAATTGGTGTTATTTCATTCATGGCTGAGAGTAATTAATGGGTAGGCAACTCCAGTTGAAGAATGACAATCATATCCATTTGGATTTTTTGCTAAATACTTTTGGTGATACTCCTCAGCAAGCCAGTAGGTAATACCGGAGGCGGGTGAGATATCGGTGACAATTTCACCTATACCTTGTGTACTTAACTCTTTCTGATAAATATCCTTACTTGCTAATGCTTGAGTTAATTGCTCAGTAGAGGTTGTAAATATTGCTGAGCGGTACTGTGTACCGATATCTCCACCTTGCTGATTTAGTGAGGTTGGATCATGCATAATCCAAAACTCAGCAAGTAACCTCTCATAAGTTATAACTGTTGGATCATAAATAACCTCAACTATTTCAGCGTGATTAGTTTTACCAGTGCAGACCTGTTCATATGTTGGATCTGATTTATTTCCACCCATATAACCAACTGATGTTGAGATAACACCATCTAACTGCCAAAACCTTCGCTCTGCGCCCCAGAAACATCCAGTTGCAAAGTATGCGGCTCGGCTCATCGGCTAATTCTCTCCTATAACTTAGGGGTTGTGCAATAAAAAAAGATGCAAAGGGTTGTTATATATGCAACTGATAACCTTTGATCTGCGGCTGTTAATTCAGCCCCCGTAGCTCAGGGGATAGAGCACCGCCCTCCGGAGGCGGGTGCGCAGGTTCGAATCCTGCCGGGGGCACTTAATTCTCTCAATTTGTGATCTAGGTCTTTAACTTCATAGCAAAATATCCTTGTTTATTATTTAGTTTGAGGAGATAATAACGACTTAGATTATTGCTTTTTAAAAATATATCTGATTTCTATCTTATCTAAGGAGATGATTGCCCTATGGATTGGCGACATGAGGCTGCTTGTCGCGAAGAAGATCCAGAGGTTTTCTTTCCAGTTGGCAACACCGGGCCTGCATTAGCTCAAATCGAAGAGGCAAAAAAGATCTGTCAACGTTGCCCAGTTAAAGAACCTTGCCTTGCATGGGCACTTGAAAGTGGCCAAGATGCTGGTGTTTGGGGTGGATTATCTGAGGATGAACGGCGGGCAATGAAACGTAGAGCTGCTCGTAACCGTGCGCGCCAAGCAGAAAACCAAGTAACCTTTAATTAACTGAAAAAGATACCTCGGCTTTAGTCATTTGACCGCTGCGGAATAATTTAATACCACCATTTAACTCATTCTTAGTTAGGGTATTTGCGATCTGTAATCCTAAGTTTGCGGCCTGCTCAAGATTAAAACCATCTGGTAATCCAGCTCCATTATCGTTAATAGTTATGGCATAGGAGTTATTCGTTTTAATAATCTCAACCTCTAATAAATCACCAATCTCAGCTAAACCATGTTCGAGTGCATTATGAATTAACTCGGTAATAACTAATGAGAGCGCGGTTGCAGTTTTCGAGTCAAATGAGCCAAACTCACCGGTTTTCACAAACTTAATCTTGCGTGGATTTAAATCCATTGCATTTTTAATAATTTGTGTGAAAACTTGATCAAACTCAACTGATTCAGTTGATTGATTAGAAAGAGTCTCATGGACTAAAGCGATGGAGGCAACCCTGCGAACAGCTTCTGATAATGCCGCACTTGCTATTGGATCCTCAACTCTTCTAGATTGAAGCCGCAATAATGCAGAGACAGTTTGTAGGTTATTTTTTACTCGATGATGAATCTCTTTAATTGTGGCATCTTTAGTAACTAGAGCACGATCTCTATTTCGCAGTTCAGTTACATTGTGAAGTAAAACAATGGCACCTACCCGATCCTCTCCTTTAGTTAGTGGAATAACTAGTAAATCAATTACCCCACCAGTGCCTTCATACTCAGCACGGCGCAATTGCTTGCCACTTAATAAGGTTTGCCAGGATTCATCAGTTGGCTGATTATCACCCTTACCTAATGAGGCAAATACTTCACCTAAATTTTTTTGTTCGATTTCACTTTGAAAACCAACCCTGCTTAGTGCAGATCTAGCATTTGGACTAGCAAAAAAGATTATTCCATTAATATCTAATCTGATTAAGCCATCACCAACTCGCGGTGCTGATTCTGAACTATAAATGCTATTTCTGATTGGAAAATTTCCCTCTGCGATCATCTGAAATATATTATGAGCAATCTCGCGATAGTTTAATTCAAGTTTAGAAGGCATGCGCATTAAGTCAGAGTTACGATGACGGGAAATTACTGCCAAAGTTTTACTGCCAAAAATTACTGGAATACTCTCCTCTTTAATCATAATCTCACCAACTAACTCTGGTTGAGCATCTCGTACTATTTCACCATCTGATAATGCTTGATCAATTCTTGGGCGCTGGCCCCAATTAATTGTTGAGCCGATTAGATCATTACTAAACACGGTGGCGGCAGTAGTTGGTCTAATTTGTGCAATCGCTATATAGCCATCTGGCCAAGACTTATCATTTTTACGAATTGGTAGCCATAAAACTAAATCTGCAAATGATAGATCAGCAATAAGTCGCCACTCAGCGACGAGCTCAGCAAGGTGCTCAGCCTCACTGGGTGTTAATTTTGAGTTATCGTTAATTAACTCTAAGAGAGTGGCCATGGGCTAATGGTAGAGGTATTACTGCGTTAGCTCCTTACCAATTTTTTCCATCTGCGCTTTGAAGGAGTGATGGATCTGTACTGAACTAAATCTTCTTTAAGATTGTCCGTGGCATCTCTTATATTTCTTGCCAGAGCCACATGGACATGGAGCATTCTTTGAAGTGCCACCGGCAGGGGTTGATTCAATTTCAGCAGCTGAATACTGTAGAGCGGCAACTGGTGCTGGTGTAGGAGTTAAGCCCTTTGCACCAACCTCTTGCCCTTCAACCTGAACCTCAGCAGTAAATAAGAAGCTAACTAACTCCTCCTTAATTGCATCCATCATCGCTGTAAATAAGTCATAGCCTTCGCGCTGGTACTCAACTAATGGATCACGTTGTGCCATAGCACGAAGCCCAATTCCCTCTTGCAGATAATCCATCTCATACAGGTGCTCACGCCACTTACGATCTAGAACTGAGAGTAAAATTTTTCTCTCTAACTCGCGCATTACAACCGGAGATAAATCACTCTCTCGCTTTTGATATGCAGCATTTGCATCAGCTAATACTCGGTCAAGCAATAACTCAGCATCGAGCGCAGAGCTACCACCAATCTCATTAAGAAGTTGATCTGCGGTAAATGAGATTGGAAATAGTACCTTTAGCGCTTTCCAAAGTGTCGTTAGATCCCAATCCTCAGATACTCCTGATGCAGTTGCTGCATCAATATATGCCGCAATAGTTTCATTTAAAAATTGGCTAACTAGGTCCTTAATATCGGCACCCTCTAATACCTCACGGCGCTCTGAATAAACTACCTCGCGTTGCTTATTCATTACATCGTCGTACTTCAAAACATTTTTACGCATTTCAAAGTTCAATGATTCAACCTGTGTCTGTGCTGACTTAATTGCATTACTAACAATCTTTGATTCAAGTGGAGTCTCCTCCGGCATACCGGCTGCTCCTAAGAAACGCTCAACTAATCCAGAGTTAAACCTACGCATAAGTTCATCTTGCAGTGATAGATAAAACCTTGACTCACCTGGATCACCTTGTCGACCAGAACGACCACGTAACTGATTATCAATTCGTCGAGACTCGTGTCGCTCAGTTCCTAATACATAAAGACCACCAAGTGATACAACTATTTCGTGTGATTTCTCAACCGCAGCCTTTTGTTTTGCAATTTCAGCTGGCCAAGCTTTTTCATACTGCTCAGGTGTCTCCGCTGGATTTAATCCTTGGCGCTGTAATTCAAAATCAGCCATAAATTCAGGATTTCCGCCAAGCATGATGTCAGTTCCACGCCCTGCCATATTGGTAGCAACAGTTACTGCGCCAACACTTCCAGCACGGGCAATGATTGATGCTTCTCGCTCATGTTGTTTAGCATTTAATACTTCATGCGCAATACCATTTTTCTTTAGAATGGCAGATAGCTCCTCAGATTTTTCAACACTGACTGTACCTACTAGCACTGGTTGCCCTTTTTTATGCCGTTCCACTATGTCTTGAGCGACAGCGGTGAATTTTCCACTTTCAGATTTGTATATTAAATCTGATTGATCAATACGCACCATACTTTTATTGGTAGGAATTGGTATTACTCCTAGCTTATAAATCTGCATAAACTCAGATGCCTCTGTCATAGCGGTACCAGTCATACCACCTAGTTTTTTATAGAGCCGGAAGTAATTTTGTAAAGTGATAGTGGCAAGGGTTTGATTCTCATCTTGAATCTCAATTCGCTCTTTAGCTTCAAGTGCTTGGTGTAGGCCCTCGCTATAGCGGCGGCCAGCTAGCATGCGACCGGTGTGCTCATCAACAATTAATAACTCACCATTCATTACTACATAATCTTTATCTCTTTTAAATAGCTCTTTAGCCCGAATCGCATTGTTTAAGTAGCCAATCATTGGGGTATTTACCGCTTCATAAAGATTTTCAATACCCAGCGCCTCTTCGACTCTAGTTACACCTGGATCTAAAATGCTTACAGTTCGCTTTTTCTCATCTACCTCATAATGATTGTCACGAATTAGTTTTCCAACAATATTTGCAAACTCCATATACCACTTAGTTGCTTTGTCAGCTGGCCCAGAAATAATCAATGGTGTTCTTGCTTCATCAATTAAAATAGAGTCAACCTCATCGACAATTGCAAAGTTATGCTCACGTTGTACGCAATCTGATAATGACCAAGCCATATTATCTCGTAGGTAATCAAAACCAAACTCATTATTTGTACCATAAGTAATATCTGCTGCGTAAGCTTCGCGTCGTTCAGCTGGTGACATGCTGGAAAGAATTACGCCAACTCTTAGTCCTAGGAAGCGGTGAACTCGACCCATCCATTCACTATCACGCTCTGCAAGGTAATCATTAACTGTAACAATATGTACTCCTTTACCAGTTAATGCATTTAAATATGCTGGCAGAGTTGAAACTAAAGTCTTTCCTTCACCAGTTCGCATCTCTGCAATATTTCCTTTGTGCAGTGCTGCTCCACCCATTAACTGAACATCGTAATGTCGCTGCCCTAATGTTCGCTTTGCAGCTTCTCTAACTACTGCAAATGCTTCTGGTAAAACTGACTCTAAACTCTCTCCTTTTGAAATTCGATCTTTAAATTGTTCTGTCTTATTTCGAAGTCCCTGATCATCTAAAGAAAGAATTTCACTTTCAAACTTATTTATTTGCTGCGCAATTTTTGCTAATTCTTTAACTGCCTTACCCTCGCCAGCACGTAAAATCTTGTCTAGTAAACTCACAAGGATCCTCCGCTGGTGGCTAAAATTTGATTGGTTTGAATATCTAGAGGGTTATCGTATTAGAGAATTACGCCCCACCGCACACGCAGTAGTAACGGCGCTAACGGCGATTTCAGCGGCCTTTAAGGCTCTAATGCCCTCTTGGATTGAAGAGCCGGTAGTTATTAGGTCATCTATCAAAATTACTTCTCCCTGTGGAATGAGTGAGTTTTTAACTAAATAGGCACCTTTATATCAAAAGTAAGTCATCCTCTTGAGTAATTTTCAGCTTTGTTAATAA
>JAEMTE010000018.1:21223-23513 GCA_016462445.1 Candidatus Nanopelagicus sp.
ACCTTTATATCAAAAGTAAGTCATCCTCTTGAGTAATTTTCAGCTTTGTTAATAAGTTATATCTGGCTCTAACTTAATTGGAAATGAATAAGCTGCTGTGCCATAATGTTTAGGAAGTGTTAACACAAAGTGAGCACCCTGATTTGGATTTCCCCAGGCAAGTAGTTGACCTTGGTGCAACTTAGTATCTTCTAACGCAATGGACAGGCCTAGACCAGTGCCCCCACTTGTTCTGGCACGAGAGGGATCTGCCCGCCAGAATCTTTCAAATAACTTAGCTGCATCTGCTTGATTAAAGCCTAAGCCAAAATCTCTAACACTGACAGCAACCTCATTTTCACTTTCTGCAATTTTGATCTCTATTTTCTTATTCTCACCATGATCTATTGCATTTGTAATTAAATTCCGCATTATCCTTTCAACTCTTCGGGGGTCAGCCTCTATCTCGATCGAATGTGTTGGAGCAGATATTTCAACGAGTGAGGACTTACTAGGGTGTAGGTAATCCACACATTTTTGTACTAAGTTAACAAAATCAAAGGTAGTAATACCCAGAGCAGCAGCATCAGCATCAAATCTACTAACCTCTAGTAGGTCAGAGAGTAATAACTCAAATCTATCAATCTGATTTACTAGTAATTCACTACTTCTGGCAATACTAGAATCAAATCCATCTTTTGCCTGATATATAACATCAGCTGCCATTCTTAGTGTTGTTAGCGGAGTGCGGAGTTCATGGGAGACATCAGACACAAATCGCTGCTGTAGTGTAGATAGATTTTCTAACCGATAAATCTGTTGCTGAATAGATACTGCCATCTCATTAAATGAATTGCCTAAGCTTGCTAGCTCATCATCACTTGCTACTGTCATTCGGCTAGATAAATCACCGTGAGTGAATTTCTCTGCGACTAATGCTGCCTCCTTTACTGGAGAAACTACCTGGCGAATAACAAATTGAGTACTGAAACCTATTAATATAATAAGTAAAATTCCAGTTACTAAAAGTACCCATGTAATATCTGCAATACTCTTATACTGTGAATTTAATTTAAATAAATAATAAATTTCATAATCACCAGATCTAGGGATACTTAACTTACCGCCGATAAGAAAGCCAGGGAATTCACCTCCATCAGAGTATCTAATTGTGACTCGCTTATCTAAGATCTGATCACTTTTTCTAATCTGATCTCTAAATTTTTCTGGAATAGAATCTAGAACTAAAAGGGTTGGTACAGTTTGGTAAATGTTTTGATCTTTTGCATTTTTATTAATTGATAAAATAACTGTCTCTCGACCAGATAAGGAGCCATCTTCACGGCTACTGGTAATAAAATCTTGCACAACCTTTCGCAAGCCTTTATCATCTTGAAATCTAGCAATATTAAAGTGGCCTTGCGCTAAATTAAGAGCATTTGCAGTTTCAATTTTGGAGATACTTATTTTTTCATTGATAACTGTGGATGAAACACGATCATGTATTAAAATACCAATAAATATTGCAATAAATATTGCGAAGGCAAGATTGGTTAGTAGAACTTTAAGACTAAGTGATTGCCTAACCTTAATCTTGCTAATGAGCATGGTTAAATCTTAGCCGCCCCCGCTTTATAGCCAACACCTCGAACTGTTAATACATACTCTGGGCTCTCTGCATTGACTTCAATCTTTGATCTAAGGCGTTGCACGTGCACATTAACCAGCCTGGTATCTGCAGCGTGCTGATATCCCCAGACCTCACTAAGTAATGCTTCTCGGGTAAATACCCGCCCTGGCTCCTTTGCAAGTGTTACTAATAAATCAAATTCTAATCTAGTCAGCAATATTTCTTGACCTTCTTTTACAACCTTATGCTCCAACTGATCAATGAGTAAATTTCCAATTGCTAAATTGCCAACTTTATTTATTCTGCGAAGCCTGGTGTTAATTCGAGCTACTAACTCCTGTGGTTTAAACGGTTTAACCATGTAATCATCCGCACCAGCTTCAAGTCCAAGCACAATATCTTGGGTGTCACCTTTTGCAGTTAACATTAAAATTGGAACCATTGATCTCTGGCGGATTATTTTACAAACTTCAATTCCACCAATACCTGGCAACATCAAATCTAACAAAACTAGATCAGGGGTATGTGAATTAAAGAGATCTATAACCTGATCCCCGCGGCCTACTAAATCAACCTCCATGCCAGCACCAGTTAAAACGATACTGAGCATCTCTGCTAAGTCTTGGTCGTCATCAACGACCATGACTAATGGCATTTAAGAACCGTGTTCCCAGGAGTTTA
>JAEMTE010000003.1 GCA_016462445.1 Candidatus Nanopelagicus sp.
CTGCTCCCCCTTGCCTGAGCTAGAAATGGGCATAAAAAAACCACCCCGAAGGGTGGTTGAAATTGGTATGGGCTACTGCTTACTCCTGATTATTTCGCCTATCCCAGCGCTGCTCAAGATTGCCGCCCCAGCCCGCCTTTTTAAGACGCGGAGTGCCAGATTTGATCTTGATATTGGTAATTATTAATACCACCCCGATTAATGAGATCACAAAGGCGATTACCCCAACTATGGTTGCCTGCGCAATTAAGCCACTTACTAGTAGTAGTAAGCCAGCAATTAAAATGCTGAGGCCAAATAATGCTCGTGAACTTTGCTTGGTGCGTGCCTTACCGGTCAGAGTCGAAAGCAGGCGAGGATCCTCTTGATCTAGGACAGCCTCCATCTCGGCCAGTAATTTACGTTCATGATCAGATAGGGACATATTCGAAATATAGAGCACATCTGGATTTTTTAAAACTCTAAACCCCCTATTCCTCATTCTCCTTGCTCACAAGGCGGGCTGGCCGCAGACTGGTGCGGCCAAATCGCTGCTTAATTCGATCAATCGCCCGATCTGCCTGCGCCCACCCGCTCTCTCGCTGGCCCAGGACCATCTGCTGCAGATCATCATTTTCAACCAATGAATCAAGACTTACGCCAACTAATCGAATTAACACTCGCTCTAAACCAAGTGCTAAATAAAGATTCTTAACCACCTCAAATATCTCCTGCGTACTATTTATTGGTAGATCGAAAGTTTTTGAGCGGCTAATTGTTTTAAAATCCGAAAATCTAACCTTTATTGAAATTGTGTTAGCAGCTAATCCCTTCTCACGCATTCGCTCCGCACTTTTTTCGGTAAGCCTTAAATACTCTTTTAAAATCTCCTCTTGCTGATCGATATCAAAATCAAAAGTTTCAGAGGCGCTAATACTTTTTTCAATATGCTCAGTAATGACATCTCGATAATCTCTGCCCCAGGCAAGCTCATATAGTGAGCTTCCACCTGCCTGCCCTAATATTTTAATTAATGTACTTCGGGGCGTGTTAGCAATATCGGCGATAGTAATTAAGCCTAACTTTGCCAGCTGCTCATTAGTCTTAGGACCTACCCCCCATATCTCACTTGCTGCAAGTGGGTGTAGGAAATCAAGCATCTTTGCTGGGTCAATCTCTAATACGCCATTTGGTTTGCAATGGCCGGAGGCAATCTTTGCAATAAATTTATTATGGGCAATACCTACTGAGCAGGTAATACCCTGCTCCTTTTCAACCCGCTTTCTAATTAAATCTGCTATCTGCTTACCAGTGCCCAATAATTTTCTCGCCCCAGTAACATCTAAAAATGCCTCATCTAGTGAAATGGGTTCAACGTATGGGGTTACATCATTAAATATCTGCATAACATGTTTTGAGACCTCGGAGTATTTTGCAATATCTGGTGTAATAAAAACTGCATGAGGTGCTAACGCCTTAGCTTTATAAACAGGCATTGCAGCACGAATGCCAAATTTTCGCGCCTCATAATTTGCAGCTGAAACAACACCACGTTTACCAGCACCTACCACCACTGCTTTACCCTTTAGTTTTGGATTATCTCTTTCTTCAACAGAGGCGTAAAAGGCATCCATATCTACATGCAAAATGGTTGCAATATTCTCACTCATAAAATTTGTCCATGTTTACAAATAAGTTATTCATAGTATTTTCTTTGAACACACCCACAAGGCTAGTTTATATACCTGACAGTAGCCTCTAACCTTTCTAAACGACCAAGTTGGTCATGAAAATAGTAAGGATGATAAATGTCAGTAACTGAAATCGCTTTAATCGCAGGTCGAGTGCTATTTGCTCTGCTTTTCATTAGCTCAGGGATCAACCACTTTACAAAGAACTCGGCCATGACTGCTTACGCTCAATATAAAAAGGTGCCAATGGCAAAGATCTCTGTTTATGTAAGCGGATTAATGATTCTGCTCGGTGGAATCTATATTGCACTTGGCTTCTATGCAGATTTAGGCGCTCTTTTAATTGCAATCTTTTTGCTACCAACAGCTTTCTTAATGCACGCATTCTGGAAAGAAAGTGATGCTACTGCTAAGCAAAATGAGACAATTGCGTTTTTCAAGGACTTATCCCTTGCTGGTGCAGCATTAATTATCTTCGCGCTATTACGTGGTGGAGCTGATTTTGGCAATCATGTAGGAACCCTGCTTTTCTTTAGTTAATTAAGTAACTCCTAATGAGTACTGAACTAATTCTTACGGCAGTCGCAGCTGGCATATTTATTGGTTCAGTTTTAGGGTTTATTGGCGCAGGTGGTGCGATGGTGACAGTACCAATCCTGCTTTACCTCTTTGATTTCTCACCCGTTAATGCCACTACCGCAGCCTTAGCAGTCGTTTTCTTAGCAGCAATAGCTGGTCTTGGCCCAAAATTTAAAAGCAAAGATGTATTAGTTAAAGAGGCGCTGACAATCTGGGCGCTCGGACTAGTTACAAATATTGGGCTTGGCTTGGTTATTACCAAAATCCCTGACCAGGTAATTTTAATTGGCTTTTCAATTGTATTAATTGGGGCTGGATACTCATTGCTGAGAGCACCAATTAAAGAGGCGCCTGAAAAAACAATGCCAACCTGGGCATTGGTCTTGTTGTCATTACTGATCGGCTCACTAACTGGATTATTTGGAATTGGTGGTGGTTTTCTTGCCATCCCAATATTAGTTTTATTTTTCCACACCCCTCAAAATAAAGCTGCTGGTACATCCTTGCTGATAATCGCGCTAAATTGCTTAACTGCATTTATTGCTAAGTCTTCACTTTGGTCAGAGATAGATTGGCACTATCCAGTGATTATGGCTGTTGCAGCTGTTGTTATAGCAAGATTTACCTCGCATTTAGCACCAAAGGCGCCAACTATTCACTTAAAACGTGGCTTTGCCTTTCTACTCTTTACCCTTGCAGCCTTTACAATTCTTACAGAGCTACTAGTAAGCAAAACAATATAAATAACCAATAAGGAGTGAAATGAAAATTAAAAGAGCGGTAAGTATGGAGTTTCTTGGTACTGCATTATTAGCATTTGCAATTGTTGGCTCCGGTTTAATGGCTACTAACATAACTAGCGATCTTGGTCTTCGCTTATTTATAAATGCCCTTGCTACCGCGATTGGCCTAGCAATTGTTATTAGATTGGGCCAAAAAGCTAGTGGATCTCACTTTAATCCAGTGGTAACACTTGTAATGTTGGTACTAAAAAAGATTGATTCAAAATTATCTGTTTTTTATATTATTGCTCAAATCTTAGGTGCAATCTCTGGTGTTGCTACCGCTAATTTTATATTTGACCAAGATGCACTAAACAGGTCTATGACAATGCGTGATGGTTCAAATCTATTTGTTTCAGAGGTAATTGCAACTGCGGTTCTGCTTTGGATTATTTTAAGATTTCCAAAACGCGATGATCTAGTTGCAACTTATGTACCACTATGGATATTTGGGGCAATTCTGTTTACCTCAAGTACCGCATTTGCAAATCCAGCAATTACTATCGGACGTATATTTACAACATCGATGACTGGTATTGCACCAGAATCAGTACTTGCATTTATTATTGCCCAACTAATTGGCGCTGGTATTGGTTTAACACTTGCGCGAAATGTTACAGATTCAGTTCACGAGGAATGAGTAAGCCCTCAGTACTTTTTGTTTGCGTTCACAATGCTGGCAGATCCCAAATGGCGGCAGCATTTCTAACCCATCTAGCCGGGGATAAGGTCGAGGTTAGATCTGCTGGCTCTGCTCCGGCTGACTCAATTAACCCCGCAGTTGTTGAGGCTTTAAATGAGGTTGGCATCGATATCTCACATGAGCAGCCAAAGGTTTTGACTACCTTAGCGGTTGAACAATCAGATGTGGTTATAACTATGGGGTGCGGTGATGCTTGTCCATTCTTCCCAGGTAAACGGTATTTAGATTGGCCACTAGATGATCCAGCTGGTCAAGGTGTTGTCCATGTTAGACCAATTCGGGATGAGATTAAAAAGTTGGTTGAGGATTTAATTCCAACCTTATTTAAAAACTAATTACTAACAATATCCCTGCCTGAATCAATCCATTCGATAATTCCACCATTTAAGTTAAAGATAGCGCTAAAGCCCATCTGATCCATTGCTTCTGAAGCATCTACTGAGCGCTTACCAGAGCGGCAGTAAATGGCATAACTTTTTGTTTTATCCAAAGCTGCCACATCAGCAGAGAAATAATCTCCAAGCACATCGATATTTACCGAATTTGAGAGATGGCTCTCATTAAATTCTGCTGCTGTTCTAACATCAAGCACGATGACATCACTTTCTACAATTTTTTGTGCAAACTCATTTGCGGCTAGATTTATCATAAGGAGGTAATCTTAGCGCTATATGGAGCCGGCCAATATGATCACTGTCGCCTATTTTTGGCGTATTCGAAAGATTTATCTGCCGCTTGCAATAATTTTTATGGCTACTAACCGAATATTACTCAGCAGATTACCTGGAGTTTCATTTATAAAGTTACTTGGTACGGGTAAAGGTGAAAGTTTTACTCCAAAAGATGCTGACCAATTCCGTTGGGGGGTTGTACTGACCATAAGGTGGGATTGTCTTAAAGATCTTGAAGGTTCTAAGGTAATTAAGGGTTGGCAAAGTATTTGTGTTAATCAGTACCGAGCAATATTAAGGCCAATTTCATCTCATGGATTATGGTCAAAGCAGCAACCATTTGATGTTGAAAAATTTGATTGGAGTGGCAAAATTGCAGCTATTACTAGGGCTCGGATTGTTTGGCGAAAAAACTTAATATTCTGGCGAGCAGTTCCGCCAGTTACAGCAAGCCTGCATCAATCACCCGGTTTATTAAATGCAATTGGTATTGGTGAGGCTCCAGTTGGACTACAAGGAACATTTTCGCTTTGGGAAAATGCCGCCGCACTCCGAGATTTTGCATACAAGGGCCAGGCTCACGCTCAAGCAATTAAAGCTACCGCTGAGAATAAGTGGTACTCCGAGGAGTTATTCGCCCGCTTCGCCGTAATCGAGGAGCAAGGAGTGCTTGCGTAATACGGCAGAATAAACCCATGTCGTTACGTCAGTTCTACCCTAGACGAAGTGGGCGCAGTGCGATTGCGCCATGGAAAATATCTTTACTTTATTTTATTACAGCAGTCACAATAATTCTACAAATCTCTTACCCACTGATATCTGGTGAGCCACTTCGACTTGTAACAATATCTACTATTTATTGGGCTGCTGCTGCGATGTCACTCCATGCTCTACTTGCTTATGGAAGTACCTACACATTAATTTTTCTATCTGTAACTCTTTCATACGCGCTAGCTATTGAACAAATTGGTATGAGATCGGGTTGGCCATTTGGTAGTTATGAATACTCTGGATCTTTAGGTTATCAAATTTATGGAGTACCACTAGTTGTGCCATTTGCCTGGGTAATGATGGCCCACCCATTACTTATTGCAGCTAGAAAGATAACTAAAAATTGGGTTTTCCTATACGGTGGTATTGCCATGATGGCTTGGGATTTATTTATAGATTCATTAATGGTTGCTGATGGTGGATGGAAATGGGAATTTACTGGTTCACATGTGCCACTGCAACCAGAGATACCAATCTCTAATCCGATTGGTTGGTTACTGGCTGGAATGGGATTGATGGCAATCTTAAATAAGTTATTACATCTGGATCGACGAAGAGTGGGGACAAACACTACCGTGCCAGATTTATTTCTTATTTGGACTTGGTTCTCCGGTGTTGTAGGTAATCTATTCTTCTTTGATAGAGCCGGTACAGCATTAATCGGCGGCGTAGTTTTTGGACTTGTCTTGCTTCCATATCTATTTTTACTCCGATATGGTCCTCCTGTTAATTCTTGATGGAGCTCTCTTTTTTCTTATCTAGCTTAGCGCTAGTACTTGTCATACTAAATAGCTTAACTATGCGGGTTGTAAAAAATAAAGCAGCTGAGATTACTCAATCAGTATCAATACTTGTGCCTATGAGAAATGAAGAGAGCAATGTATCTGGCTCAATATCTTCACTATTAAAGCAAAGAGGCCTTAATGACTCTGAGATAGTAGTTCTAAATGATCACTCAACTGATAAAACTGAGAGTGAGTTAGCTAAGTTTTCAAATATTAGGGTCTTACCTGGACAACCACTGCCACATCTGTGGCTTGGTAAATTATGGGCGTGCCAACAATTGGCAGATAACAGTAGGGGTGAGTACTTAGTTTTTATGGATGCGGATGTTAGATTAGAAGAGAATGCAATAGCGTCTGCGATAACTGCTATGGGTAAGTGGGATTTTATCTGTCCCTACCCAAAGCAAATCACTATTGGATTTGTACAAAGATTATTCCAACCGCTTCTGCAGTGGTCATGGCTAGCTTCGGTACCACTATTAATTGCTCAAAAACTTAAGATTAAGTCAATGGCGGTTGCAAATGGTCAATTCTTTATTGTTAAAAGATCGGTATACCAGGCAGCGGGTGGTCATGCCTCTGTAAAGGCAGAGGTACTCGATGACCTTATGCTGGCTCGGCAATTAATTAACTCTGGATTTTCTGGTGGTGTTGCCGAAGCAAGTAGGGTTGCAAGTTGCCAGATGTATAAATCTGCTAAAGAGTTAATTTACGGTTATCGAAAATCCTTATGGAAAGCATTTGGTGGGATTGCTGGCTCTGGTATTGCTATATTTATATTGGTAATTACTGGTGTAGTACCAATTATTGGCGCATTACAGGGTTCAGAGATTGGTTTACTCTCATTTACACTAATAGTTTTAAGTAGAGTAGTTGCATCAATTAGAACTGGCTCACTTCCTAATACATCATTATTACACCCACTAGCTATTATGCTTTTAGTTGTGCTAATTA
Source organism: Candidatus Nanopelagicus sp. (assembly GCA_016462445.1). Taxonomy (GTDB): domain Bacteria; phylum Actinomycetota; class Actinomycetes; order Nanopelagicales; family Nanopelagicaceae; genus Nanopelagicus. Next base: position 6,916 of record JAEMTE010000003.1, read on the forward strand.
TTTACTCATGGATAGGTAAGTTAACTGGCGCACTTGTATGGCGAGATCGGCCGGTTTCATAAATGGCAAAGATTGCAGTAATTGGTGCTGGAATTGGTGGCATGAGCGCTGCTGCCAGGCTCGCAAAATCTGGCCATAATGTAACGATCTATGAAAACTCTGATCGCGCTGGGGGTAAATGTCGAACCGAATGGTTTGGTGATTATGGATTTGATACTGGTCCATCACTACTAACTCTGCCCGCAGTTTATCGTGACCTATTTTTAAAAACTGGCAAGCGAATTGAACATATTCTTGAGTTAGAGCCAGTAGATCCTGCCTTTACTTATAATTTCAGTGATGGTAAATCAGTAACATTCCCCAATCTTTCAAATCCAAATACTTATATTGAGATTGAAAAATCCTTTGGTAGAGCTGCAAGTGACCAATGGAAAGCTTTGATCACTAAATCTGAACGTATGTGGGAGGTTTCAAGAGAGCCATTTGTGGAATCTGAACTTACTTCGATCTGGCCTTTACTTAAGCGAAAAAACTTAATTAGAGATATTAAAGAAATCTCACCTTTTACATCGCTTCGAAAATTAACTAAACAAATGAAAATAGATCCACACTTACAGATGATCGTAGATCGCTACGCTACCTACGCCGGAAGTGATCCAAGGAGTGCGCCAGCTGTCTTACTGACTATTGCATTTATTGAATCAACCTTTGGTGCTTGGCATATAAAAGGTGGAGTTGGTCAACTTGCCGTTGCAATCGAACAAAGATGTGTTGATTTAGGTGTTAAGTTTGAATTTAATACCCTAGTTAGCCAAATTTTAGTTACAAATAACAAAGTGAGTGGAATAAAAATCGCAGATGGTAGACAGATTGAAGCAGATTTAATTGTCTCAAACTCTGATGCAGAATATCTTTATAATAAGTTAATTGAGCCGAAAGTTACTGCTGCAAGGGGTGAGCGCCGGAAGTTAAAGTATGCTATAAAATCCTTGGCTGGATTTTCACTATTAATAGGGCTAGATAATTCAAAGGGTGCAGAGGTTAAGCTAAATCACCATAATGTTTACTTTCCAAAAGATTATGATGCCGAGTTTGATCAGATCTTTTCAAAGAAAGTACCAGTAAGTGATCCAACTATTTATATCTGTGCGCCTAAGGATGAATCTATGGTTAATGGAGCAAATAAAGAATCCTGGTTTGTCCTAGTTAACGCTCCACGTCACCAAATATCAGGTGGATGGGATTGGAGTAAGAATAGTGATCAATATGCTAAAGAAATAATTAATAAGCTTGATCAACTAGGGTTAAATGTTTCTGCCAGATTAGATTTTCTTAAAGCTAGAACCCCGGCAGATCTAGAAAACTACGCTATGGCACCTGGAGGTTCTATCTACGGAACTTCGAGTAACTCTGCCGCTTCAGCATTTTTGCGAGCACGTAACCGTTCAAAAATATTGGGATTATTTTGTGTTGGAGGCTCAACTCATCCAGGTGGTGGCCTGCCATTAGTTGGCATTAGCGCAGAAATTGTGGCAAATGCGATTGGTAAGGCTTAGTTAAGATGTTGATAAGTAAATCTACTCACCATCATGAAGCTAACAACCTGTAAAAGTAACCAAAGTAAGGTTATCTGATTGATAATTGGCATTTTTATTTGCCAAGCTATAAGTGAAACAAATATAAATGATGCCCGGACTGGACGCTCAGCAAAGGTAACTATGCCAACCTTAGCTAAACCTAATCCAGCAGCTCTGGCTCTTAAATACTCTTGAAGTAGCGCAAATACTGCTACCACAATAAGCAAATACAGATCAGCGCCAATTTTATATAAAGCCAGCACCCAGAACACCTCAGTTATCCGATCAACTAATGAGTCCAGAACTGCACCCCATTTTGATGACTTGCCAGAGACAATTGCAAGAGTGCCATCAACTCCATCACAAGTTAATGATAGAACTAATAAAACAGGGGCCCATATCGATTTAGCATTTAAGTAAAGTGCTACGCCAAAAAATAATCCAAGTAAAGTTAAGCTATTAGGCGTAATTCGAATCTTCATTAGCGGCTTTACGATTAAGTAGGAGATATTAAGCCAGGCTTTAACTATGCCAGATATCTCCGCTCCTCCATGAGATCTGCTCCAAGTGGTAAAAAAATCTTCACGCTTCATTATTTTACTAATCCTAAATTCTTAGCAATAGCAACTGTAGATTCGGCAGAATTCATAGTATAAAAGTGAATACCCGGTGCCTTTAGTGAAATTAGATTCTCTCCTAACTCAGTAGCAATCTCAATACCAATTTTTTTAACCTCTGCTGAATTGTCACCAACTTTGTCAAAGCGTTTTAGGATTGCTGGTGAAAGCTGGGTACCGCTTAGCTCAACCATTCTTGTTAATTGATTTATATTAGTAATCGGTAGAATGCCAGCAATTATCGGTAAGATTGAACCACGCTTTGCTAACCGTTCAACAAGCTTTTGCCATTTATCAACTTCAAAGAAAAATTGAGTTGTAGCAAAACTTGCACCTAACTCTTCTTTACGTATTAACACATCAATATCTGCATTTAAATTAGAGCCAGATGCCGGATGCCCATCAGGAAATGCTGCAACTCCAACTTCAAAGCCACCTAGTTGCACCGCCAGCTCAACTAATTGATCAGCATGATCAAATCCACCAGCAATCCCCTGCCAATCAGATCTAGGTCCACCAACTGGATCTCCTCGTAGAGCTAAAATACTTTTAATACCAGCTGCTTTATATTGATTTAAAATCTCAATTAACTCTGCTTTGGTAGATCCAACACAGGTTAGGTGGGCAACAGTTGGAATAGATGTGCGTGCTGTAATCTCTTTTGTAACTTTAATCGTGCGATCTCGAGTTGAGCCACCTGCGCCATAGGTAACTGAGACAAAATCAGGTGCTAGCGATTGCAGCTGAGTCAGCGCCAACCAAAGGCGACTCTCACCCGCCTCATCTTTAGGCGGGAAGAACTCAAGGGAGAAGGTGGTGCTCCTTCGATAATTGCTCATAGCAGGCAGGGTACCGTTACGCCGTGAGTTTTTCTGCAAAAAGCGATCTGAACTCTATGCGCTCTGAGATAAATCAGGCACTTACTGAGTTTGTCCAAGGTGAGAATAAATATTTAGCAAAAATTGGCAGTGAGTTAGATCCGGTCAGTGGCGGTATTGAAAAATTTCTGCTTGAAAGTGGCAAGCGCTTGCGGCCAATCTTTGCTTATGCCGGAGTAATTGGTACTGGCACCAAACCCACTAAAGAGTTAATAAGGGCATTTGCATCTCTAGAATTAATCCATGTCTGTGCGCTAATTCATGATGATGTAATGGATGGTTCAGATACCAGACGCGGTGCCCCATCAATTCATAAATCATTTGAAAAAATGCACCAAGAGAAAAAGCTAGTTGGCTCTGCGGCTCAATTTGGTATCTCTTCAGCAATTTTATTAGGTGACCTAGCTTTAATATGGTCTGCACAAATGCTTCACAAAGCTGGTCTTGCTAATGATCAGTTGATTAAGTCCTTACCAATTTATGATGAGATGCGAGTTGAGTTAATGGCTGGGCAGTATTTAGATGTATATGAGCAAGCATTGGGGACGCAAAGCGTTGAGCGGTCGCTTAAAGTTGCTCGGTATAAATCTGGTAAGTACACAATTGAACGGCCACTTCATTTTGGTGCCAGTCTTGGTGGGGCTTCTACTAACTTGATTACTGCCTACACAAATTATGGAGTACCACTTGGTCAGGCTTTTCAACTCAGAGATGACATGCTCGGAATATTTGGAGACCCAGTCGTAACTGGTAAACCAGCTGGCGATGACCTGCGGGAAGGTAAGCGAACTGCATTAATGGCGGTCACTATGGAGCGGGCTAGCCCAGTGCAACTGAAAGAGTTATCCCGAAATTTTGGTGATCCAAACCTCACCAATCAACAAGTATCTACGCTGCAATCAATAATTGTAGAGACAGGTGCTCAGGCTCACATTGAATCCATGATTGAAGAGCTAACAAATACTTCACTATCTGCCCTAACTCATGATGAAATTAGCACCGTTGGCAAAGCTTTGCTAACTGAGTTAGCAGATATTGCAACTAATAGAAAGATTTAATAATGCCAGCAAAAGTTAAAGGCCCAACTGATCATGTAGTTGTCGTTGGCGCAGGTCTTGCTGGACTAAGTGCTGCCTTGAGATTAGCTGGTGCTGGCAGAAAAGTGACTGTGGTTGAAAGAGAGTCAGTGCCAGGTGGGCGAAATGGTTTATTAAATAAAGGTGGGTTTGCCTTTGATACTGGTCCATCTGTTTTAACTATGCCAGATTTAATTGCAGATGCCTTGGCATGTGTGGGTGAGGATATTAAAGATTGGCTAGATCTTGTTCCACTAAAACCGTTATACCGTGCTTTTTATGATGATGGCTCTCAACTTGATGTGCATGCTGATACAAACCAAATGAAAGAGGAGATCGCAAAAAGTATTAGTAATGAGGAGGCGGCTGGTTACGGCAGATATGTTGAATTTGTGACCAAACTTTATAAGTATGAGATGAATGATTTTATCGATCGCAACATTGACTCCCCATTTAACCTGTTAACACCAAACCTAGCCCGCCTTATTGCGCTGGGTGGATTTCGCAGATTAGCTCCAAAAGTAAATCAATTTTTGAAAGACCCAAGAACTCAAAAGGTTTACTCCTTTCAAGCGATGTACGCTGGCGTTAGCCCACAACAAGCACTTGCTATCTATGCAGTCATTGCCTATATGGACTCAGTAAACGGCGTCTTCTTTCCAAAAGGTGGCATGCATGCTGTACCACGTGCCCTAGCCGGAGCGGCCCAAAAACATGGCGTAACATTTAAATACAACACCACAGTTACCTCAGTTGAAAAGCAAAATGGCAGAGCAACTGCAGTAATTACCGAAAATGGTGAACGGATTACTTGCGATGTTGTGGTACTAAATCCAGATCTACCAGTTGCTTGGCGAGACTTGTTAGGCAAGCAGCCATTATCAGTGAAACGGCTTAAATACTCACCCTCTTGCGCAACTTTGCTAATTGGCTCAAATAAGAGTTATAACCACCTTGCTCATCACAATATTCATTTTGGCAAATCATGGGATGGTGTATTTGATGAGTTAATCAAGAAAAAAACATTAATGAGTGACCCAAGTATTTTAGTAACTGTGCCATCTAAAGATGATCCCTCACTGGCACCTGCTGGAAAAACCTCTTATTACGTATTATTTCCTACACCAAACTTAAGTGCAGATATTGACTGGAAAAAAATTGGACCAAAATACCGTGATGAGATGATCAAAGCATTAGAGGATCGTGGTTATAACGGCTTTGGTGATGGCATTGAGGTTGAGCATCTAACTACACCCCTTGATTGGCAGGATCAGGGAATGGCGCAAGGTGCACCATTTGCTAGCGCACATACCTTCTTCCAAACCGGACCGTTTCGGCCAAGAAATTTAGCAAAGGGTTATGAGAATGTAGTTTTTGCAGGATCTGGAACCCAACCAGGAGTTGGCGTGCCAATGGTTTTAATCTCCGGTCGCCTTGCCGCTGAACGCATTGTTGGACCAGTTAAATAGTAAATCACTAGATGGATGAGCTAACTGCAGCTGGAATTATGGATGCGGATCTGCGCGCCTCCTATCTTGAATGTAAGCGGCTTAACTCACTTCATGGAAAAACTTATTACTTAGCGACTTTGTTGTTGCCGCCGGCAAAACGACCATTTGTGCATGCACTCTATGGTTTTGCTCGATATGCAGATGAAATTGTTGATGACCTTGCATCGATACTGACTGAAGAAGAAAAGGCTAACTCCCTAAAAGAATGGGGTGATGGTGTATTGGCCGATATTAGATCAGGGAAAAGCAAGGACCATGTCGGCAGTGCATTAGTAGATACGGTAAAGCGATTTAATATTCCAATAGCTCACATTGAAGCATTTCTAAATTCCATGAAAATGGATTTAACAATTACCGAATACCACTCATATGAAGATTTATGTGAGTATGTCTATGGCTCTGCCGCAGTAATTGGTTTACAAATGGTTGCAGTACTAGGAACAAACTCTGATACGGATATTAAGGAGGCAAATATTGCCGCTGAAAAACTTGGTATCGCTTTTCAACTCGCAAACTTTATTCGTGATGTAGGTGAAGATTTAGATCGTGGCCGGATATACCTGCCAATTACAGAGTTACAAGCACATGGTGTTACTAGGGAAATGTTGGAGAATCGAATTGTTACACCACAAATTAAAAGTGCATTAAAGGAGCAGATTAGAAGGGTTAGAGTATTAAAAGAAGAGTCAGCTACTGGTATTAAGTTATTAAGTGCAGATAGCAGGTCATGTATTGAGGCCGCTAGTGAGCTCTACTGCGGAATTGTTGATGAGGTAGAAAAAATTGATTATGAAATATTTACTAAGCGGGCCAAAACATCCACCCTGCGAAGAGTAAAGGTTGCACTGCCAGCATATTTGCGGGCAAGAAAATCTAGATAGTCACTTTTTCTGTACTCCCTTACCGCCCCAGTAAACCCACATCGCCATAACGCAAAGTACAAGAGCAAAGCCAAATAAAAGATCCTCTAGTGGGGCAGATGCAATCCTGATACCCATAATCGCCACTGGGTTATACATAACGATATTACGAGAGGTTAGCCACCAATTAGTTACTAATTGGAATGGCAAGATAATTGCATAACTTGTCCAAAAAACTGCCTTGGTAAGTAATTGAGTTTTAATCCCAAATAAGTCAAAGAAAACGGCAAATAAAAGTGCAAAGATTGCAATATCTGAGTAAACCATCACTCATCCCCCACCCTCCAGTGTTTTTTAACAGTTCTCACACCTTCAATAGTCATAATTGCTGCCATTGGCACTATTGTAAAAAATAAAAACTCTTCAAGTGGAATACCGAATGGGCCAAATATTCCCAAAATTTGCTTGCTATCAAAGTACCAGTGACCTTGTGAAATAGCGTAGGCATCCCAGATTAAAAAGAATATTGCAACTGGAAATATGCTCATAGCAACCCGCTTAATACGTCGGAGCACACCTATTTTTAAAAAGATCTCAAGCCAGAATGAACCAGCTACCGTAAATATGAGCATTGCCACATAACTAAACTTAAGCACACGGTAACTATAGACAATTTTTTTTCCGAGCATCTGCGGTATGATTTCAACACGGGAGCTAAGAAATTTAGCTGAGAGGGCCTGAAATTCAGGCCGACCGATTGACCAGTTCGGTAATGCGAATTGGAAAGGATCTCCTTATGTCTATTTTAGAAATAATTGCTTTCCTAACATCCTTAATTGGCGTGGTCTTGGGGGTGCTTGGCCCTCGCGTAACCTGGCCATGGTGGAGTATTGGTAGTCTGTTATACGCAGTTTTATTTTTTCAATCTGCCTACTATGCAAGTGCGAGCCTGCAATTTATTTTTATTGCTGGCGGAATTTGGGGTTGGTTTGGTTGGGGGCCGAAAGGTGCGAAGCCACAAAAATCAAATAACAAAGAACGGCTATTTATAATTACCGTTCTGACTATTGCATCATTTGCGCTTTGGCCAGTTTTAACAAGCATTGGCGCTACCTCCTCAGCCATTGAAGCGTTTGGCTTTGTCGGAAGTGTAGTTGCTCAACTTCTTATGGTTTGGCAGAGATTTGAAGCTTGGCCGATTTGGTTGATAGTTGATGCGGCATACACCTATCAATACTTTAATGGAAAGTTATATCTAACTGGATTCTTATATTTAATCTTTACCTTCATCGCTATTTGGGGATGGATCCGTTGGGATAGGGAGTCAACAAAGTTAAAAAACAGTTAAGTTATCAGCAGATCCTTGCTGCTCTATCTTCGATAAAATCTAATCAGCCCATCATAATTTCAATAGATGGTGTGGCTGGTTCTGGTAAAACAACACTGGCTACACAACTTTTTCATGACCTTAATGATTCCCAGGTAGCACACATGGATGATTTTTACGACGGTTGGAGTGATCCATTCTCGGCAAAAATGACCGCTCGAGTAACTTCACAGCTTCTTATGCCATTTGCACAAGGCCTACCGGTAAATTATCAAATTTTTAATTGGCACTTAAATCGATTTGATATCAAAAAGCAGATTGGGCAATCAAAGTATTTAATCTTAGAAGGAGTAGGTTCGAGCCAAAGGGGCTTTCGTAATTATTTAGAAAAAATTATTTGGATTCACTGTGATCCACAGATTGGGTTTGAGCGGGTTATCGTCCGTGATGGTGAAGGAGTGCGCCATCAGATGGATAAATTCTTAATTGATCAAAATAATCATTTTGCCGCAGAATTAAGTGAGAATGCTGCGGATTACACCCTGAATGGCGCGCCTTAAACTCAAATTTTAAGAGTAGTTCTCTAAACTTTAACTGTGTCTGATTTAACTGGTGAGCTAATTGATAGCAGATACCTATTGCAGCGAATGATCGCCTCTGGTGGAATGGCCACAATCTACGCTGGCGTGGATACTAGATTAGACCGACCAGTTGCAGTAAAGATAATGCACTCTCACCTTGCTAATGATGAAGCATTTGTATCCCGATTTATTAAAGAAGCTAAAGCAACTGCTGCGCTATCTCATCCAAACATTGTCTCTATTCAAGACCAGGGATGGAATGAGGGCGGACCTCCTGCAGTATTTCTAGTAATGGAGTTGGTTGAAGGAAGTACATTACGTGATTATTTAAATGAACAAGGTGCATTACCAATTGAGCAAGTATTTCAATTAATAACTCCTGTGCTAAGTGCGTTAGCAGCAGCTCATAAAATTGGAATAATCCACCGTGATATTAAGCCTGAGAATATTCTGATCTCTAAAGATGGCAGAGTAAAGGTTGCTGATTTTGGATTAGCAAGAAATGATGCAGTTGGTCAGACCATGACAGTTGAATCTAGTGTTGTCTTAGGCAGCGTCTCATACTTATCACCAGAGCAGGTTCAGCGCGGTATATCTGATGCTAGAAGTGATATCTATGCAGTTGGAATTGTTTTATTTGAGATGCTAACTGGTACTAAACCATATGACGGAGAAACACCAATTCAAATTGCGTATAGACACGTAAATGATCGAATCCCAAATGTGCAAAGTATCAGGGGTGATACACCGGCTTCAATAGCAGAGTTAATCTACTTAGCAACCTCACCAAACCCTGATCAGCGCCCAAAAAATGGTGAAGATCTGCTAAATAAGGTAAGAGAGATTCAGATGCAGATGGATCCTAAACGTAGGCAGATGAGTCTAGAGCTTGATCTGCCGCCAGCTATTAGTAAGAAACCAAATAAACGCAACAAAATCTCGATCGGATCACCATTTGCTGGGTTAAAGGAAAAAACTTCACAATTAAATTCAAATAAATCCGACCTGACAAATAAGACAGAAAACTCATCTGGTACTAAGCGTCGTAAGGCATCTAGAAGGGTTAAACGAAATCGAATTATTGCTTTGCTTATGCTGCTAACACTTATTTTTGGTGGTTATAGGCTATCGGGCATTGGCAAAATTACTGTTCCCTCATTAGTTGGTATGACACAAAGTGAAGCAAAATTTGCCTTAAAATCTCTGAAAATAAGTTATGAGATAGCAGGTGAGATATTTAGTGAGGACATTCCTAAGGGAAAGATTATTTCTAGCAAGCCAGGTGGTGGTGGCAAGATTTCACCTACCGGAAAAGTTGGTTTGATAATCTCTAAAGGACAAGAGCGAATTGAAATTCCATTACTGACTGGATTAACTCCAGATGTAGCCTCCCAAAAATTAGCGGAGATTGGATTAACAGTTGGCGAAATAGATGAGAGATTTGATATGAAAATCGTGACTGGATTTGTTATTGCCACAGAACCAAAAAATGGAGTGCTAGTTAAGCGAAAAAATATAGTAAATATCTTTGTCAGTAAAGGAATTGAACAAATTAAACTCACCTCCTATATTGGAAAGGGAGGTGAGCAAGCATTATCTGAATTAACTGATGCTGGCTTTGATGTTAATGTAACTTACCAATTTAGTGAAAGTATATTTAAAGGCCAAGTTATCTCTCAATCACCAGAAAACTCTGACTTAATTGGAAAGGGAAGCAAAATTGAGTTGGCTGTCTCTAAGGGCCCAGAGTTTGTATTTGTGCCAAACATATTAGGAAAAACAAAAAATGATGCAACCTTAGACCTTGAAAATTTAGGGTTAAGAGCAAAAACCACTGGCTCAGGTAAGGTGAATAACATCTCCCCTGCCATCGGCACAAAGGTTAAGCAGGGCGCAATTATTACTTTAACTCTGCGATAGAAAAGGTTTGCTCAACTCTCAGGTAGGCTCGCCGAATGGCAAGTGCTAAGAGTTCAATCAGAATTGGTGCACATGTCCCAACCTCGGGCGGTATGGCTACTAGATCTATTGAGTACGCACTAACAATTAAAGCTGAGGCTATTCAAGTATTTGCATCCAGCCCTAGAACATGGGCCACATCGACGCCAAATCCTGCAATGGATGATGCATTTAAAGGAAAAACTAAAGAGCATGACATTAAACCTTATGTGCATGCATCATTTTTGATTAATTTAGGATCTCCCACACTGTCTACTTATGAAAACTCACTTGCTGCTACTGCTTACTCATTAAAGCGTGGTCGAGAGATTGGTGCCCATGGTGTTGTCGTTCATACTGGCTCTGCAGTAGATGAAACACATGTTGATCAGGCTTGGAAACAAATTCATGAGGGTGTTATGCCAATTCTTGATAACTTAACTGATGATGATCCCTGGCTGCTACTTGAGCCAACCGCTGGTCAAGGTCAATCACTAGTTAAAAAATTAGATGACTTAACAAAATACTTTGAAGCTCTCCAGTGGCACCCAAAAGTTGGCGTCTGCCTTGATACTTGCCATGTTTTTGCCGCCGGCCATGACATTAAAAAACCGGGAGGGATGAAGGAGACTTTGGATCTTTTAGTAAAGATTGTTGGGATTGATAGAATTAAATTAATCCATGTAAATGACTCAATGGATATTTGTGGCAACTTAAAAGATAGGCATCAAAATATTGGTAAGGGTGAAATTGGTACTAAACCATTTGCAGAGCTAGTCGCCCATCCTGCAGTTTTAAATGCTCCTATGATCTTAGAAACCCCAGGTGCTGAGCCAGAACATGGCAGTGAAGTTGCTATGCTAAAAAAAATGCGGGATAAATTGTGAAAATTAAAGTACTTCTGTATCTAGGTCTGTTGGCAACCACTGCTTTTTGGGGTGGTGCATTTTTAGTTATGAAAGACTCCCTTGTAAAACAGGATGTTTACTCATTTTTAGCTACCCGATTCGGCTTAGCAGCCTTATTTATGCTTATTTATAAACCTAAAGCTTTAGTGGGATTGGATAGAAAATTTGTTATCCGTGCTTGTTTGGCTGGATTATTATTATGCAGTGGGTTTATCTTCCAAACCTTTGGACTTACCCAAACTACAGTCTCAAATACAGGATTTATAACTGGATTATATCTAATTTTTACACCACTAATTTCTTGGATTTTACTTAAGCGCCATATTTTTAAAATTCAGTGGCTAGCAGTTCTGGTGGCAACAGTTGGCCTATACCTAATTTCATACAATGGAATTTCAGTTGGAGTTGGTGAAATCTTAGTATTAATCTCAGCAATCTTGTTTGCTGGCCAAATTGTTGCACTTGGTGAGTGGAGTGATGGTAAAAACTCTTATGCACTAACTTTGATCCAAATTATTATCTCTGGTCTTATTTTTTCTTTATTCTCCTTAAGGAATGGCTACCAAGTGCCACCCGATTCAGCTGTTTGGTACTCAATTTTATACACCGCTTTCTTTGCAACATTTCTCGGCTTTCTTATTCAAACTAAAGCTCAATCTGTAATGAGTGCGACTATGGCTGGAGTACTACTAGCCATGGAAACACCTTTTGCACTATTTTTTGGACTTTACTTTGATAACGACCCCCTCACATTGAGATTAATCTCAGGTGGAGCGCTGGTGATGATTGCCATGGGAATGGTAATTTGGTCTGACGCTCGTAAGCCTGATGTGGGAACATTGGCCCATGGCTAACTCGCAATTAATAGATCTCAGGTCTGACACGGTTACAAAGCCATCTGATGGAATGCGTGAAGCAATGGCAAAAGCTCTAGTTGGTGATGATGTTTATGGTGAAGATCCAACTATTAACTCATTAGAGGAGAGAGTTGCCAAGTTATTTGGTAAGGAAGCTGCATTGTTTTGTCCAAGTGGTTCACTTGCAAATCAACTAGCAATTCGAATGTTAGTCGCCCCGGGTGAAGAATTAATTACTGAAACTAACTCACATATTGTTAGAGCAGAGTTAGGAGCGGGTGCAGTATTTAGTGGCATAACAACTAGGACTTGGTTAGCATCTCGCGGTTTACTATCTGCTGATGATGCAATTAATATTGCAAGACCAGATTCTGGTCCCTATCTAGTTTCAACAACTGCAATTGCAGTTGAAAATACACATAACTTTGGTGGTGGCACAGTTCAACCAATTAGTGAGATCAAGAAGCTGCGAGAAGAGAGTGAAAAACTTGGGATCGCTTTGCATTTAGATGGAGCTAGAATTTGGAATGCCCATATTGCAAGTGGAGTTGAACTTATAGAGTATGGAAAATACTTTGACACTTTAAGTGTCTGTCTTTCCAAAGGGTTAGGTGCTCCAGTTGGATCTTTAATGATTGCTTCAAAAGAGCGGGTGGCCAAGGCACGGCAATGGCGCAAGCGGTATGGCGGTGGCATGAGACAGGCTGGAATAGTGGCCGCTGCTGGACATTACGCATTAGATAACAATCTGCCACTACTTAAAGTTGATCATGTGAGAGCAAAATCAATTGCATCTGCTGTTGCAGCGGTTGCTCCAAAGGTTATAGATCCAGCAACTGTTGATACAAATATTGTTGGCTTAGAATTAGCAACACTTAAGATCTCTGCCTCTGAACTTTCTAATCAGCTCAAAGAAAAAGGGATACTCGCTGGTGCCCTTGGTCCAAAGTATTTGCGTCTGGTAACACACTTAGATTTAACTGATGGAGATATAGAAGTAGTAAATCAAATTTTGCCACAATTACTGCAGCGCGCCCTCGTGTCTTAATAACCACTGCTTAACCTCAACTCCATAAGCATAATTACCTAAAGCACCACCACTTTTGACAATTCGATGGCATGGAATTATTGCTGCAATTAAATTACTACTACAGGCTGTACCGGTTGCTCTTACTGCATCAGCAGAGCCAGATCGTTTTGCTAAATCTGCATATGACCATGTTTTACCAACTGGAATTTTACGCATCGCCTTCCAAACAGATTGATAGAAGGTAGAGCCAGGCTGGCGTACTTGAATTGAATTTAAAGCTGAAATATCACCATTGAAGTAATCATCTACTAAATCACTGATTACTGGGATCTCTTTAACAGATTTAATATCCCGAGCTGCATCCTCTGGCGATAACCGTTGGGTTAGATCATCAAAACCTTTAAATCCTGCCGCTAACAAAATCTGCTGATCGGCGATCAAATAAAGTGTGCCGATCGGAGTTTCATAATTGGTACGAGATAGCACTACATGAGGTTAAACTAATATGTAATAAAAAGGAACCTTTATTTTTTGCGATCTCGCAGCATTTCAGCAACTAAGAATGCTAACTCAAGTGATTGAGTGTGGTTTAGCCTTGGATCACAGGCACTCTCATATCGGGTTGCAAGATCTTCATGGCTGATCTGCTCGCCACCACCAACACACTCAGTTACATCATCGCCAGTTAATTCAATATGAATTCCACCTGGATGAGTTCCTAGCTTTTTATGTACCTCAAAAAAGCCGCGCACCTCATCTAAAACATCATCAAATTTGCGAGTCTTATAGCCACTTGGCGCCTCATAGGTGTTGCCATGCATTGGATCGCAAACCCAAAGTACTACCGCGCCAGATTTAGTAACTGCATCTACTAAAGCAGGTAATTTATCGCGAATTATTCCAGCACCCATTCTAGTAATAAAGGTAAGCCGGCCTGGCTCATTACTTGGATTTAATCGCTTAATAATTGCAAGTACATCCTCAGTTGTTGTCTTTGGCCCAAGCTTTACCCCAATTGGATTGTGAATTTTTTCAGCAAAATCCATATGTGCGCCATCTAATTGACGAGTGCGCTCACCAATCCAAACAAAGTGCGCTGAAACATCATAAGGATTATTAGTTCGAGAATCGATTCGAGTTAATGCTTTTTCATACTCTAGAATTAATGCTTCATGGCTAGAGTAAAAATCAACTGATTTAAATGATTCTGGATCAACACCAGCTGATTGCATAAATTGAATTGCTCTTCCAATCTCATTTGCCATCTCCTCATAGCGAGCGCTAAACCTGGCATCAGCAGCAAACCCTTTATTCCAACTATGAACCTGTCGCAGATCAGCAAAGCCACCTTGGGTAAAGGCACGAACTAAATTTAGGGTTGCAGCTGAGGTGTTATAAACCTGAACTAGCCGCTTTGGATTAGGTGTTCTAGATTCCTTTGTAAACTCAATATCATTTACCGCATCCCCACGGTAGGCAGGTAGCGTAATGCCATCTCTAGTTTCATTGTCATTACTACGAGGCTTAGCAAATTGCCCGGCCATTCTTCCCACCTTAATAACTGGTAGGGATGAGAAGTACTGCAGCACTGCTGCCATCTGCAAGATTGTCTTAATTCGATTACGGATTGAGTCAGCGGTTGCAGCTACAAAGGTCTCTGCACAATCCCCACCTTGTAGCCAAAATGCTCGCCCGGCTGCTGCTTGAGCAATTCGCTCCTTTAAATTATCGCACTCACCAGCAAAAACTAAGGGCGGAAATGTCTCTAGCTCAGCCACCGCAGATTTAACAGCTGCCGCATCTGGCCAGGCAGGTTGTTGGGCAGCGATTAGGCCTGCTTTAAAAATCGAGTTAGCGTTCATTAGATAATGGTAGGCAATCTCTTGGTATTGATGTGGCTAATTAGGCCAGTGATCAATTAACCAAAGAAGATCTCCGCCTCTTTATATAGCTCAGGATCTACCGTCTTTAATTTAGTAGTCGCTGAGGCTAATGGGACTCGTTCAATCTTAGTTCCGTGCAAAGCCACCATCTTGCCCCAATCACCATCATGGACAGCGGTAATGGCGTGTAATCCAAATCTAGTAGCAAGTACCCGATCAAATGCAGTTGGCGTGCCACCACGTTGGATATGACCAAGCACAGAGGTTCGTGCCTCTTTACCGGTCTTTTCCTCTATTTGATTAGCTAGCCACTCACCTATCCCAGATAATTTCACATGACCAAAGGAATCTAATGTTTGATCTTTAGTAACCATATCCCCATCTTTAGCCATCGCACCCTCGGCAATAACAATAATTGGTGAGTAACTCTGTTCAAATCTAGATTCAACCCACTTGCAAACCTGATCTAATGAAAATTTAACCTCTGGAATTAATATGCAAGATGCACCGCCGGCAAGACCTGAGTGAAGTGCAATCCAACCAGCATGACGTCCCATTACCTCAACAATTAATGCTCGATGGTGTGATTCAGCGGTTGTGTGTAGTCGATCAATTGCCTCAACTGCAATATTTACCGCAGTATCAAATCCAAATGTGTAGTCGGTATTATTTAAATCATTATCTATTGTCTTTGGAACCCCAATTACCTTTACGCCTAATGAATCAAGCTTGGTGGCAACACCTAATGTGTCCTCACCACCGATCGCGATTAGTGCATCCACTCCTGCTTTTGCTAAATTATCTTTTATCTTCTCAACGCCACCATCGATTTTAAAAGGGTTTGTTCGGGATGAACCAAGGATGGTTCCACCCTTAGGCAAAATTCCTCTAGTTGCTGGAATATCTAATTTCATTGTTAGGCCTTCAAGTGGGCCACGCCACCCATCGCGAAAACCGATGAACTCATAGCCATACTCTTTAACACCTTTGCGAACTACCGCACGAATTACTGCATTTAGTCCTGGACAATCACCACCACCAGTTAACACACCAATGCGCATTTAAAAAGCTCCACCCTTGAAATTTGATATTTGGTCAACCTTGATGCCTAAGTCTACTCTTGCCTATAACTAATTTTGACAGGATATATATGCCAGAAAAGAAGAGTTTGCGCAGGGCTAAGATCAAAAATGGCTATCCGCCGAAGATTTGTCTTAGCTGTGGCTTGCCATTTGAATGGCGTAAGAAGTGGCTACGTAACTGGAATGAGATTAAGTACTGCTCAGAGAAATGTCGTCGAAAGTGAAGCGAATAATTTATGTAAGTCATGATCAATTAAATGCTGAGTACGGTGGACTAGCTAAGGCAGATAAAAAATCTGATCTAGTTTTATTTGTCGAGAGTGCTCGAATGATTAAGGGGCGAAAGTGGCATGCCCATCGATTACATTTTATTATCTCAAGTGCAAAACATTTTTCTGCAGAGCTTAAGGAAAAAGGGTTTACTGTTGAGTACCTTAAAGCTGAAAATACTGCTGCAGGGATTGAGGAAATAAAGAAAAAGTATAAAATTTCTGAGGTTATTGCAGCCCAGCCATCCTCATTTCGCTTACTTAACGCCTTGAGTAAATTAAATGTTAAATTTGTTGAAAATGATTTCTTTCTTACACCTCGCGCTTTATTTCATAGTTGGGCGGTAGAGCAGAAGAGTTTTAAGATGGAAACTTTTTATCGAAAGCAGCGAGTTAGATTAAACTTACTGATGAAAGGTGATAAACCAATTGGCGATAAGTGGAATCATGATGCTGATAATCAACTGCCACCACCTAAAAACTATAGTTGGCCAAAATATCTAAAACATGAGTTTGATCAGATAGATGAAGCGGTATGGCTTGAGTTAAAATCTTTGGATTTAATTGGTGGTAAGCCAAGTGGAGATTTTGCCACCACTAGACAGGGTGCGCTAAAGCAGCTATCTCACTTCTTAAAGTATAGTTTTGCAGAGTTTGGCCCCTATGAAGATGCCATCGCGTTAGATTCTTGGTCGCTACACCACTCACTTCTTAGTCCTTACTTAAATAACGGATTGCTTCATCCATCTGAAGTCATTGCTGCTGCCATAAAGGTATTTAATAAGGAGAAAATACCGATCTCCTCATGCGAGGGATTTATTAGGCAGATAATTGGCTGGCGTGAGTATGTAAATGGGATGTATTGGTTTTTGGGTGAAAAATACAAAAATGTAAATCATTTTTCAGCAAATCGAAAATTACTACCATTATTTAGTGATCCAGATAAAACTGAAATGAACTGTGTTAAATCAACGATTGATGACATTCATAAGCGGGCCTGGGTGCATCACATCCCAAGACTTATGATATTAAGCAACCTTGCATTAATGACTGAGATTAACCCGCAGGAGTTTTTTGAGTGGATGCGAGAGGTTTTTATTGATGCTACCGATTGGGTGATGGTTCCAAACATAATTGGAATGGGGCTCTATGCCGATGGTGGAGTAATGATGACTAAGCCATATGCAGCAGGAGGTGCCTACATCTCAAGAATGAGTAACTACTGCAAGCCATGTAAGTTTGACCCAAAATTAAGAAGTGGTGATAACGCATGTCCATTTACAACTTTATATTGGGATTTTATGGATAGGAATAAGGATGAGTTTGTAAAAAATCACCGAATGAGTCAACAGGTATTTGGGTTAAAGCGATTAAAAGATCTACCAGAGACTAGAAAACGTGCGCAAGAGATACTTGAGTTGTTAAGTGCTGGCAAGGTATAAGTAAAATAAGTTATGAGCCTAAAGCCAGAGATAATTAAACATCTAGCAGACAAATCAGCTGCCGGCTTGCCAGAGGTGTGGCAGGCGCCAGTGGAGGAGATAAGAAAAAATACCCTCTCACATCTTGCTCTCTCCCAACCTTTAATTGATATCTATAAAGTTGAGCAAAAAACTATTGCTGGCCCAACCTCTGATCTGCCTATTCGAATTTATCGACCATCTGATAAGAAGGATCTTCCGGTATTAGTTTTCTTTCATGGTGGCGGGTGGGTATTAAACTTCTTAGATATTTATGAACCAGCACTTCGTAAGGTTGCCAAGAATGGTGAGTTTGTAATTATTGCGGTGCAGTATCAAAAAGCACCAGAGCAGCCATTTCCAACTCCATTTAATGATTGCTATGCAACACTTGAGTGGGTAGTAAATAACTCAACTGATTTAGGAATTGATCTAACTGCGATTGGAGTTGGCGGTGATAGCGCTGGCGGCAATTTAGCCTCAGCTGTAGCATTAAAGGCTAGAGATACTGGGTTGATTAATCTTGCCTTTCAATTACTAATCTATCCATGTAATGAGATATCAATGGATTACCCATCGGCAACTGAGTTTGCCCAAGGGTATGGCTTAAGTACCAAGGCAATGAAATGGTTTTGGGATAAGTACTTACCAAATAATCAAGATCACATTAATAAATACGCAGTACCTTTTAGAGCAGATACTTTGAAAGGTGTTGCTGCTGCGATTGTAATTGCTGCTGAATTTGATCCACTAACTGATGATGCTAGAAATTATTACAGTAAATTGGTGGCGGACTCTGTGCCAGCTATCTATAAAGAGTATGCTGGCCAAATTCACGGCTTCTTTAATCTCGGTGGAGTAACAGCAGATGCTGATTTACTTTACGCAGATATCGCTATTGAAATTAACGCAATTTTAGGAAGAGGAAAGTAATTGACTAAGGCTGGGTGGAGCAGATTTATATTACTGGGCTTTCTGTGGGGTACCCCGTACCTATTTCTTAAGGTAGCAGTTGAGGAGATATCTCCGGCAGTAATTGTATTTCTGCGAGTATTAATTGGAGCGATAGTTCTATTACCAATTGCAATGCGAAAGAAGACATTATTCATCGCTCGCAAGCACTGGCCATTTCTAATTCTCTACACACTTACTGAGTTAATTGGGCCTTGGTACTTAATCACAAATGCTGAGCAAAAAATTTCTTCAGGCCTTGCTGGTCTACTAGTAGCAACTGTGCCGATTTGGGCCGCACTCTTGGCATCAATATTTGGCGATCAAACTGTTTGGCATAAATCACGTTTATTTGGATTAATTATTGGCTTTATTGGAGTAGTAGCAGTTGTTGGAATTGAGTCAATAAGTGGGCGACAAGATATTGTTTCAATTGGCATGGTTATATTTGCAGCTATGTGTTACGCATATGCAATAAATATGATTAACCGAAGGATTCCAGAGGTACCAGGGCTTGCTCTTAATACCTGGGCGATGTTAATTACCAGTTTTGTCTACCTGCCATTTGCAGTAGTAAGTTGGCCAAGTAAGCGCCCATCAGTTGAAGCAATGGGCTCTGTTATTGGCTTAGGTGTTTTATGTACTGCAATTGCATTCATAATTTTCTTTAAGTTAGTAGCTGAGGTTGGCCCACCTAGAGCATCACTTATTACCTATTTGAACACTGCCTTTGCAGTTCTTCTGGGTGTAGTTCTATTAAGTGAGCCATTAACAATAGGCATCGCAATTGGATTGCCGTTGGTTTTAACTGGTTCTTACTTTGCTAGTCGGAAAGTGAGTCTGTAAAACCTAATCTGGCTAGTAATTTCGGATCCTTCTGCCACTCCTTAGATACCTTTACATGAATCTGCAAGAAGACCTGCATACCAACTAGATTCTCAATTGATTTACGGGCAATACTTCCAATCGATTTTAATTTACTGCCCTGCGGACCAATAATTATTCCCTTTTGACTATCCCGCTCCACATGCAAAGTAGCACTTACATCAAATAACTTTCCACCCTCCCGCTCCCCCATCTCCTCAATTGTGACCATAACTGAGTGGGGTAGCTCTTCATACAACTCCTCAATTGCTGCCTCACGGATTAGATCAGCAAATATCAACTCCTGAGCTTGATCAGTTGTTATGTCATCTGGATAAAGAGCAGGTGAATCGGGCAACTTCTTTGATAATAAATCTAACAGTAAATCAGTTTGTTCTAAGTTCTTAGCTGATATTGGCACAATCTCTGCCGCTTGTAGATTAACTCTATTAGCAAACTCAGTAACTGATACTAACTTTGCAGCTAACTCTGATTTAGAAACTGTATCTACCTTTGTAACAACTAAAAATACTGGTTGTCTGCCCTTTATCTGTTTAGCGATGTACTCATCTCCTGCGCCAATATCTTCATTTGCTGGCAAACAGAGAACTACTGAATCGGTTGAGTCAATATTCTCACTAACCATTGAGTTAAGTCTGGTACCAAGTGCGGTTTTTGGCTTATGCATTCCAGGAGTATCTACTACTATCATTTGAAAATCACTTCGATTAATAATTCCGCGAATTGGATTTCTAGTTGTATTTGGATGGTGGGAGGTGATAACTATCTTTGTGCCAACTAAAGCATTTACTAGGGTTGATTTTCCAGTATTTGGGCGGCCAATAATTGCCACAAAGCCTGCTTTAAAATTACTCACTCCCTTATTCTCTCACCTTTTACTTATCTCAATTGCAATGGAGTTATAACCTCTAATATCTCATCAAGTGAGGTAGCAATATCTGCTACTCGCTCAGCAATTAAGCGGTGACAACCTTCACTAAGTGCTGAGTTCACCGGACCTGGTATGGCAAAGACTGGACGAAATATCTCAGCAGCATCTCTAGCTGTTCTAATTGAGCCACTAATAAACTTTGCCTCGACTACAACTGTGGTTTTTGCTAAAGCTGCAATTAATCTATTTCTAATTAAAAATCGATATGGTTGGGATGAAACATCAGGCATTACCTCAGATATTAAAAGGCCAGATTGTGTGATCTCATTAAATAATTTTCGATTATCGGCTGGATAAAGTCGATTGACTCCCCCTGCTAAAACAGAGATTGTCTTACCTCTAGCTGCAAGTGCGCCCAGGTGTGCTGATCTATCTATGCCATAGGCCCCGCCACTTATAACAACTAAACCAGCACTGCCTGACTGCTTAGCCAAATTATATGAAAGCTGTAGGCCATAATTTGTTGGCTCTCTGCTTCCCACAATTGCAATTGATTTATCTAAATCAGTAAGAACTCTCCGATCACCTTTAATAATTAATCCAATAGGCGGCTTTGCTAGATCTGCTAAGCAGGTAGGCCAATCTGGGGAGGCTTGCGTTATAAAACTACTGCCTGAATTATTTATTTCAATCTGCAGTTTCTCTACATCGGTTTGAATGATGCTATCTTTAAGTTTGAGTATTTCAGGCTTAGCTAAATAGTAATTACCAGAGATTATCCGCTGGTAGACATCTTCCGCCCCGCGTTGATCTATCTCATATGCCCAAAAATTATCTGCCGGCTCTATATTAGCAAAGAGAATCAGAGTGGCTAACTCTTCATTAATCATCTATCTAACTTAACTTGTTTGATTGCTTATTTGTAACAACCCTACTAACTGTGAATTATTTACCCGCTTGAATTATCGCTGAAATATTTGCAAATGATTTTCGGTGAATAGGTAGCACCCCATGCTTATTAATTGCTGCAGTATGTAGCGCTGTTATATACCCTTTGTGTTTAGCAAGGCCATAATTTGGATAATCCTGATCTAACTTAATCATAATTCGATCCCGATAAACCTTTGCCAATATAGATGCAGCACTAATAGATATCGCCACTTGGTCACCTTTTATAACTGCCAAGTTAGCAGTTGTAAGCCCTGGGATTGGATAGCCATCTGTTAACACATACTCAGGATTTATCTCTAATGTATTAACTGCCCTGCGCATTCCCTCAATATTGCACTTATGCAGCCCTAGTAAATCAATCTCTGTTACTGATATTTCAATTATTGAGTAAGATAAACAGTTGCTAATAATTACTTCATACAATGATTCTCGTTGATCTGCACTTAACTCTTTAGAGTCCTTAACCTGCGCTAACTCTTTTGCGAGAGGATCTTTTAAAATAACTGCAGCTACAACTAATGGCCCAGCACACGGCCCACGGCCTGCTTCATCAACACCGGCAATATTTTTTATCCCCGCCTTAAGCAGGCTCTGCTCAATCATCTAATCACTACTAAGGCAGCTTTTTAACTGGAACCTTTTTTAAGTCACTACCCTTTGAGATATAGTCAAGATTGCCAAGCGGCCAGACAATTAATGTGGCTCTACCAACAATCTTACCCAGTGGAACCATTCCAGCGTATGCACTATCAGTATTAAATCTTGAGTCAGCACTAGCTGAACGGTGATCACCCATCACCCAAATAAATCCCTCTGGTACATCAATATTAAATTTTACATCACTTGGTTTATCGCCCTTATAGATATAGGGCTCTTTTATGGAAACTCCATTCACCTGTAATTTTCCAGTCGCATCACAACAAATTACATTATCCCCGCCTACTCCTATTACTCGCTTAATTAAGTACTGCTTTGCTGGATCGGGTAGAACTCCAACAGTAACTAAGCCACTTTTAATTTTGGCAACAAAGCTAGATCTATCTGAAACTGGTGCATCACCTAACCATTTATCTGGATCACCAAATACCACTACTTCACCACGTTTAGCATCAGTAAACAGGGCGCTGAATTTGTTTACACCAATTCGGTCCCCCACCTGCAATGTGTCTTCCATTGAGCCAGATGGGATATAAAAGAAATGGATAAAAAATGTCTTAATTAAAATTGAGACAAGAAATGCAGAAATAACAACAAAGGGTAGTTCGCGAAGGAAAGCACCCTTCTTTAGCATAAGTTTATATTACTTAAGCTTGTGGGGCTTCTTCTGCAACTGCCTCTACTACTGGTAGCTCTTCAGCAACTGGTGCCTCAGCAACAACTTCAGCTACTGGAGCTTCTTCAACAACCGGTGCAGCCTCTGCAACTGGTGCTTCAGCAACCTCTTCTACAACTGCTGGAGCAGCTTTAGCAGCTAAACGCTCTGCAGCCTTTTTCTTTAATGTCGTTGCACCATCTGCTGGCTCATTCATCGCCTCTTTAACCGCTGCCTCATAAGCTACTCGCTTATCAATTCGAACTGGCTGTGGCTTTAATGTTCCTTCAGTGCCTGGCAAGCCATTAGCTTTTTGGTAGTCACCAGTAATTTTTAGAAGTGCAGTTACCGCCTCGGTTGGTTGTGCACCAACTCCAAGCCAGTACTGAACGCGATCTGAATTAACCTCGATTAATGATGGCTCAGATGCTGGTGAGTAACGGCCAATCTCTTCAATCGCATTTGAATTACGAGCAGAGCGAGAATCTGCAATCACAATTCGAAAATGTGGTGTGCGGATCTTTCCCAGACGCATTAACTTAATCTTTACTGACACAGAACTCCCTATAGAAAATTATTCGGCTTTATCTTTAGTAAACAGCGGGGGCGTTTACATCCAGAGCTAACCTTGCGGATAAAGATTGCTATGGGTTAGAGGGTCCCACTAGCAGGGGGCTAATCTTGCCAGCAGAGGGCTACAAACCCAAATTGGCCTACATTCCCTCCTCAATTGCCCGCTTTGCTGGGTTTCCAGATCGGGATTTTTTCTTACTGCTTTGATTACTTTGCTGTGGCTTTGGCAAAGCGCCCATGCCAGGTATTGCACCCATACCAGCTGGCATGCCGCCATTTCGCATCTGCTTCATCATTTTTTGTGCTTGTGAAAATCTTTCTACTAATGAATTTATCTCAGAGATTGCTCGGCCACTACCTCGTGCAATACGGGATCTACGTGAACCATTTAATACTTTAGGATTATTACGTTCCTGCGGGGTCATAGATTCAATAATTGCTCTAGTTCTAATCAGCTCTGATTCATCAAAATTTTCTAACTGCTTCTTCATTCCAGAGGCACCTGGGAGTAATCCCATTAACTTGCTCATACTTCCCATATTTTTCATCGCCTCTAATTGAGAGAGAAAATCATCAAAGGTAAAATCCTCACCCCTTACAAATTTATCCTCTAATTTCTTAGAAGTTTCTTGCGGCATTGCCAACTTTGCCTGTTCAGCAAGGGATGCCACATCGCCCATTCCTAAAATTCGTGATGCCATTCGATCTGGATAAAACAGATCAAAATCACTTACCTTTTCCCCAGTTGCAGCAAAAATAATTGGCTTACCAGTCATTGAGACAATTGATAGTGCAGCGCCACCTCTGGCATCACCATCTAATTTAGTTAATATCACCGCATCAAAACCAACACCATCTGCAAATGCTTGAGCGGTTTTAACCGCATCTTGTCCGATCATTGCATCGACTACAAAGAAGATCTCATCAGGCTTTATCGCATCTCTAACATCAGTGATCTCTTGCATTAATTCTTTATCTACACCTAATCGACCAGCTGTATCGATGATTACAAAGTTATGCAATTTATCTTTAGCAAACTTCACTCCATTTGCGGCAACTACAACTGGATCACCTACCCCATTTCCAGGCTGGGGAGCAAATACTGGGATCTTTATTGAGTCACCAACTACCTGCAGTTGTGTTACTGCATTTGGCCGCTGCAGATCAGCTGCGACAAGTAGTGGCGTATTTCCTTGTGCCTTTAAATAATTAGCAAGCTTGCCAGCAAGTGATGTCTTACCGGCACCCTGCAGGCCTGCTAACAAAATAACAGTTGGTGCACTCTTTGCAAATCGAAGCCGTCGGGCTGAGCCACCCAAAACCTGCGTTAACTCAGCATTAACTATCTCAAATATCTTCTGTGCTGGATTTGTACTTCTATTTATTTCATCTGATACTTCTCTTGCTTTATCAAAAACTTGTTTTGAGAATTGCTCCGCAACTTCAAGTGCAACATCTGATTCAAGTAATGCAGTTTTAATCTGTGCGGTAAAGTTTGTTAGATCTGATTCAGAAACTTTACCGCGCAGGCCAGAGAAGATAGATGTAAATCTCTGACCCAACGCTTCAAACATGGAGGCATCTTACATTTTATTTAGATCGCTTCTTCGCCGCTCTCTCCGGTACGAACCCGAATAACTGATTCAACGGGTGTAGCCCATACTTTGCCATCACCAATATTGCCAGTTCTAGCTGCATCAGTAATTAGCTTAATCGCCTTATCTGCATTCTTGGCGCTTACCAATACCTCTAATCTAATTTTAGGAATTAGGTCCACTTTATATTGAGCACCTCGGTAAACCTCGGTTAAGCCCAATTGGCGACCAAAACCCTTTGCTTCAGAGACGGTCATACCAATAATTCCAGCAGCAACCAATGCCTCTTTAACATCATCAAGTTTCTGTGGTTTGATAATTGCGGTAATTAACTTCATGAACTAAAACCCCCTCTTGAACTAGATGTTAACTCATAAGCAGTCTCTGCATGTTGATCATAATCAATACCAGCAGCTTCTGACTCTGGCTTAACTCTAAAGCCAATTGTCTTTTCGATGATAAATCCGATAATTAAGGTGGCAATAAAGGAGTAGGCCATGACAAAGAAGGCACCAAATGCTTGCTTACCTAACAATACGGTTCCACCACCATAGAAGATGCCATCAAGGCCTAGGCTATTAATAGCACTGCTACCAAATAGACCGATTGATAGGCAACCCCATAATCCACCAACTAAGTGGACTCCGACAACATCTAATGAGTCATCAAAGTTAAATTTATATTTAAGACCCACTGCAAGTGCGCAAAGGATTCCAGCAATTAAACCAATTACAACTGCAGCCCAAGGAGCTACAAATGCACAGGCTGGAGTAATTGCTACTAAACCAGCGACTGCACCAGAGGCAACACCTAGCGATGTTGGATGACCATCACGAAATTTTTCAACTAATAGCCAGCCAAGAGCGGCGGCGGCGGTTGCTACCTGTGTATTTAATAAGGCAAGCGCTGCCACACCATTTGCACCTAAGGCAGATCCGGCGTTAAAGCCAAACCAACCAAACCACAAAAGGCCTGCGCCGATTAGAACTAATGGCATTGAGTGTGGCCGCATTGATTCTCTGCGCCAACCAACTCGCTTACCTAAAACTATAGCTAGCGCTAAACCAGCAGCGCCAGCATTTATATGTACTGCAGTTCCGCCAGCAAAATCCTCAACACCACGAGCTGCTAAAAATCCTGCGCCACTTACATTATCGCCAACCTTATTACCAAAGGCGAATACCCAGTGTGCGACTGGGAAGTAAACTAAAGTTACCCAGACTCCAACAAAAACTGCCCACGCAGTAAATTTTGTGCGATCGGCAATTGCGCCAGAGATAAGAGCTGGTGTGATTATTGCAAACATCAGTTGGAAGGCTGCAAATGCCAGTAATGGAATTGGGTAAACCCCGCCATTATTTGTTAGCTCATTAACTGCACTACCTAATCCTGATAAAGATAGCGCGCCATACCACTGCGAATTTGCTTCATAGCCAAAGGCTAATTTGAATCCATAAATAACCCAGAGCACACTAACAATGCCAATAGTCACCATTGACATCATCATCATATTTAGAACACTCTTTGCCCGAACCATTCCGCCGTAGAAGAGGGAAAGTCCTGGCGTCATTAAAAGAACTAACGCGGTACTTGCCAATACCCATGCGGTGTCGCCGGTATTTAAAACAACATCTGTCATTTGAACTCCAATGTATTAGAAACTTTTCAGCTGGGGAGGTGCCTACTAGTTTTATATCCGATTAGAAGTGGATAGCCTCGCCGTTGAGATGGCCTAATAATGGCTAATCTGAGTTAATTTAAGTGGAGATTTATATTTCTAGCAGGTGACACTTTTACCTATTTGTTAAAAGCATGTTACCTAATTAAATAGGCTCTCAATATATGAGCCTGGCTCAAAGGGGGCTAAATCTCCTATTGCCTCACCGCTGCCCACAAACTTAATCGGCAGGCCACTCTCTTTCTCAATCGCAAGGGCAACCCCTCCCTTAGCTGAACCATCTAATTTTGTAACAATAAATCCAGTAACTGCAACAGCTGCAATAAATGTTCGCGCTTGAGTGATTCCATTTTGACCAGTTGTGGCATCTACTACTAGCAGAATCTCATCAACCGGTGAATGTTTCTCAATTACCCGAATTACTTTCCCTAACTCATCCATTAAATCTTGCTTAGTATGTAATCTGCCAGCGGTATCAATAATTAAGTAATTAAACTTATCTTGCTTTGCATTTGATATCGCAGAGAATGCAACCGATGCTGGATCACTATTTACCGCACCTATTACTACCTTAATACCAATTCGCTCTGCCCAAGTTTGTAGTTGCTCAGTTGCGGCCGCTCTAAATGTATCGGCAGCTGCAAGTAAGACAGAGTTTCCTTCACCTTTTAATTTATTAGCTAATTTTGCAACAGATGTAGTCTTGCCAGTTCCATTTACCCCGACAACAAGTATTGTAGTAACTCGATCAGGTGCCATAATTAAGTTTCGATTCTTCTGACTTAGCCAACTACTTACCTGCCTTGTGATTGCCTCTTTGGCATCATCAGGTTTAATACTCTTGGCTTGATCTATTAACTGATCAACTAACTTAACCCCTAAATCTGATGAGATTAAATTAGAGCGAATTTGCTCCCATTCATCTGAGGTGACTGAACCGGATTTGAGTGCGGTAAATAGGCGCTTGAATAAACTCATCTACTATTTAAGAAACGGCATCGACTTCGCGGATGCGCTGTGAAATAACCTCGCTAACTCCATCACCACGCATAGTCACGCCATAGAGTGAATCAGCAATCTCCATTGTTCGTTTTTGGTGGGTAATAATAATTAATTGAGATTTCTCACGCAGCTCCTCAAAGACACCAAGTAATCTGCCAAGATTTGTGTCATCAAGTGCTGCTTCAACCTCATCCATAATATAAAACGGAGATGGCCGGGCTTTAAAGATTGCAATCATAAATGCCACTGCAACTAATGACCGCTCACCACCTGATAGAAGGGAAAGTCGCTTAACTCTCTTACCAGGCGGCCTTGCCTCAACATCAACACCTGATATCAACATATCTGATGGATTAGTAAGAATTAGCTTTCCATCACCACCTGGGAATAATCTGGCAAATACCAACTCAAACTCCCGGGCAGTATCTTCAAATGCCTGGGTGAAGATCTGCTGCACCCGATCATCAACCTCTTTAATAATATCAAGCAGATCTTTTTTAGTTTTCTTCAGATCCTCTAACTGTTCAGCAAGATAACGCAGACGCTCTTCAAGGGATGAATACTCTTCTAGCGCTAATGGATTAATTTTGCCAAGTAATGTTAATGACCTCTCTGCTTGCGCTAATCGCTTCTCCTGTTGATCCCTGCGGTAAGGGATTAAATCACCAGGCACAAACTCACCTTGTTCATTCTCATAAAATGTAGGCACATCATTTGTTGGTCCATACTCATTAATAAGTGTCTGAACATCAATTCCAAGCTCCTCAACCGCTTTAATCTCTAATTGTTCAATTCTTAATCTTTGTTCAGCACGAGCAATCTCATCTTTGTGAACACTAGATGTAAGACGCTCTAACTCAACCGCTAACTCTCTTCCGATTGTGCGCAGACTTAAAATCTCACCCTCTCGACCAGATCTTGAGATCTCTAATCTTTCTCGCTCAGAACCTGCTCGCAGAATTGATGATTCAATTTGAATTAATGCCTCATAAGCAGAGTCAGCAATTTGTTGTGCAGTTATTGCAGCTTGTGCTCGATTTTCTCTACGAGAAATTAATCGTGATGTTGCTTCCCGCTCTACATTTGCTTGATTCTCTAAAGCTTTAGCCCGTTGATTAATTGCATCCTTACGCTCTTCAATTGTGCGAAGGCTTAGTCTTGCCTCTACCTCTTTTGATCTAGCCGCAGAGACCTGAGATCGTAAATCCTCTAAGTGAGTTAGATCCGGCTCCATAGGTGTTTGGTGGGATTCAAATTGCGCAATTGCTGCTGCCAAATCCCGCTCATCAAAGGTTCGCTGCTCACTAGCTGCATTCAAAGCCAATGTAAGTCGATCCAACTCCTCGCTGGTGTTCTTAATATTTTGTCCAGCAATAGCAAGCTGTTCGGCAAGTCCAGTCATAGCAGCATCTGACTCGTTTAACTTTGATAAGGAAATCTCATAATCTCTAGCTACTACATTTAAAGCCTCTTGTGAGCTGCTTAATTCAAATTTAAGCCGATCACAATCTGCCGACACCTTTGCAACCTCAACATCACAATTTGAGGTAAGGATTGCGATTTTCTCGATTAGGGCAGCATTAGCTGAAGATGCAACAATCTCAGTTATCTCTTTAAAAGCACTTAATCTTCCTAGGGAGCCGGCGCGAAGCTTCTCAGTTACCTGTAGCTTTTCTGTAGCAACTTTTAAATGATCTTCTGCGCTTTTGACTTCAAACTTTAACTTATCAAAAATAGCGTCTAAGCCAGGTTCGGTAGCGGTAAGAGATGAGATCTGTGTTTCAATTACCGCAAAACCTTCTCGGTACTCTTTTAATCTACTCTCTGCTGAATCTTTTGCAACAGTTAATCTACTTAGCTCACCCATCGTTGCATCGATGCGAGATCGAAGTCCGTTGATATGCCCCTCTTGTCTTGCAGTTCCCTCGCGTTGATCTGCAATTGCGCGAAGTGAAGCGGAGACTCGATTTTCTTCCAATGCTAATTGATCCTCAATTGCTTTTAATGAGTTTGAATCAAGATGCAGCTGTTCTTGCGAAATATTTACCTGCGATGCAAGTGTTGCCTCCTCTGCACGAAGAACTTTTGCTTCATCCTCTAACGCTTTTGGATCGCGCCCAGTTGCTTTTGCCTCCTCAGCCTCCTCTGCTAAAAATCTAGCTCGCTCTGATGCTAAGTTTTGTATACCGCGAATTTGTTCGCGTTGAGCGGTTAATCGGTAAAAGTTTTCCTGTGCGCTAATTAGTTGTGGATTTTCACTTGCTGCAATTGCATCCAACTCAATCTCACGCGAGCGCGCAGTATTTAACTCCTGCTCAACCTGCTCCTTGCGCTCTCGTAAAACTGTCTCATCAGCAACCTCAGTATCCATATCTGATCGCATCCGAAGCAGATCCTCAGCTAATAAACGTAATTTTGAATCTCTAACATCAGATTGAATAATTGATGCTTTACGCGCAACCTCTGCCTGCTTACCTAATGGTCGCAATTGCCGGCGTAGCTCAACAGTCAAATCTTGGATTCTGGCAAGATTTGTCTGCATTGAATCTAACTTTCTAATCGCTTTCTCTTTACGCTTACGGTGCTTTAACACACCGGCTGCCTCTTCAATAAAAGCACGTCGCTCCTCTGGATTTGCTAACAAGATCGCATCTAGCTGGCCTTGTCCAACAATCACATGCATCTCACGACCAATACCACTATCACTTAGTAACTCTTGAATATCTAATAACCTGGTGGTCTCACCATTTAATAAGTACTCAGATGCACCATTTCTAAATAAAACACGGGTAATTGTTACTTCAGTAAAATCAATTGGCAGCACGCCATCTGCATTATCGATTGTTACCGAAACCTCAGCACGACCTAATGGCGCCCGGCCTGATGTGCCGGCAAAGATAACATCCTCCATCTTTCCACCACGTAAAGTTTTAGCACCTTGCTCACCTAATACCCAAGAGAGGGCATCAACAACATTTGATTTACCAGAACCATTTGGACCAACTACGCAGGTAATACCCTGTTCAAAATTTAAGGTGGTTGAGGAGGCAAAGGACTTAAACCCTTTCAGGTTCATGCTCTTTAGATACATAGCTCTACCCACTTACTCCACATAGGCGCAAACCTATCTAAAAATGGTGGTAAATCGGTGCTACTTACCGTTGGCAACGCGGACAAAAATGGGATGAGCGATTAGCAAAGGCGATTCTACGAATACCGGTTCGGCATCTAGAACATGGCTCACCCGCCCTGCCATAAACGCTCAGTGAGCGAGAAAAGTAGCCGCTCTCACCATTTACATTTTTATACTGCTCATCAAAGGATGTTCCACCTGCTGCTATTGCAGATTGCATCACCTTTGTTGCACAGGAGATCAATTTTTTTATTTCGATATCAGATAACTCTTCACAAATAATCTCAGGGTGAATCTTTGCTCGCCAAAGTGCCTCATCGGCATAGATATTTCCAATTCCACTTATTATCTCTTGATTCAATAGTGCTGGCTTAATGGCAGATTTTTTAACTCTTATTTTAGAAATTACCGCCTTAAGATCAAATTCAGCTTCAAAGGGATCTAATGCAATGTGAGCAACTGAGGTTGGAATCTTCTCCTTAGCTAACTCAACAGATAACCAGCCAAAGGTTCGTTGATCAATAAATCTAATCTCACTCCTCTTACCACTACTCCACTTACCACTTAGGCAGATCTTTGCTCGAAGATGCGCCTGTGCTGGGTAATTACTGGACTGAAGTAGTAGCTGCCCACTCATTCCAAGGTGGGCAACTAATGTGAAATCTCGATCTAATTCAAACCAAAGGAACTTACCTCGCCGTTTAACTGCAGTTATTTTTGCCCCAGCTACTGTTGAAATAGGTGCGATTGAGGAGTGTTTAATCGCTCTGGGGTGAAAACTTTGTGCAGTTAAGATTCGTCTTCCAATTACATGCTTTGCAAGCCCGGCACGGACAGTTTCAACCTCTGGTAACTCTGGCATCTGCTATCGTAAAAAGAAATTACTCTTAATTACTTTTACTACCTCTGCTACTTAATATTTCATGGGCAAGCTTTGCTGCTAATTGCTCCGCCTCACGTTTACTCTTTCCATGTCCGATTGGAAACTTCTCCCCACTTAAAATTGCATTAGCTGTGAAACTTTTATCATGGTCAGGTCCAGACTCGGTAATCTCATACTCAGGCGCTGATAAATTTAAGGAGGCTGCAATTTCCTGCAGCGCAGTCTTGCCATCAAGACCAACACCTTGGGATGTAGCCGAGACGATTGCTGGCGCAATCCAATTTAAAACAATCTCTGCACTCTTTAAATATCCATGTTCTAGATAGATTGCACCAACTAGTGCCTCTAGTGAATCTGCCAGGATTGAGTTCTTATCTCTTCCATTAGTTGCCTCTTCGCCCTTACCAATTCGCAGATGCTCACCTAATTTAAGATCGCGCGCAATTTGAGCAAGTGCTCTCATATTTACAACACCTGAACGGAGTGGACTTAATCTGCTCTCATCTAAATCTGGAAACTTTTTATATAGCTCATCGGTAACAATTAAACCAAGAACAGAATCACCTAAAAACTCAAGGCGCTCATTAGTTGGAATGCCACCTGCTTCATATGAAAATGAGCGGTGAGTTAATGCAAGTTCGAGTAACTCATCCTTAACCGATATACCGATTTGCTCGGTAAGGCGGGCGTACAAATCAGACCTCTAGAACCTGGCGACGGTTGTATGTTCCGCAAGTTGGACAAGCTGTATGTTGCAACTTTGGTTGTTGGCATTGCTCACATGTTGCAAGGTGGGCAGGAGTTGTCTTCCACATGCTTCGGCGAGAGCGAGTGCGTGCTCGCGACATTTTTCGCTTTGGTACTGGCATGATCATTACTCCTTTATAGATGCACTTTGTGCAAGGTGAGAATTATCTAGGAAAAGTTGCGACTTGTAAAAACGGCTTAACTTTTGAGCGGAAAATCCTTCAAAGCTGCCCACCTTGGATCATCTGGGGTATGGGCATGATCTGCTGGCAAATTGATCCACATCTGACCACAAACCTGACAAAGCCCAGAGCAATCCTCGCGGCAAAGTGGATTTACATCTAGATTTAAAATTATTGCATCTCTAATTGCTAACTCTAGATCTATTTCATCCCCATCCATAAAGCTTAAATCATCCTCTTCCAAATCAATCTCTTCATCTTTGCGTGATCTTTCTTTTCCTTTTTTCTTACTGGAGTTTTTACTCGCTGCGCTCTCATAGTAATAAAGCTCGGTAAAACTCTCAGTAAGTGGCCAAATGATTGGTTCAAGACATCTAGTGCACTCACCAGTTGCAGTTGCTACTAAATCACCAGTTGCTAGTACGCCCTCATCAACTGACTGAATTCTCAGATCTAACTCAATTACTTGCCCAGGTTTTACTGAAAGTAGGTCAACCCCGACCGACTCAGTAAGTAGCAGATCTAGCTCATACTCGCGCATCTCACCAGCGCGGTGCGGTAGATCATGGGTATTGAAGATAAAAATTGAGCGTGCCATAAAACTACTTAGTTAAGTCAGAGAGAGCGTGCTTGGTTTCAAAACCACCTAATTGATCTCGACCTTTACTAATTACATCTAAAGTTTTATTTAAAATAACCTCTAAGGTGGCTAGGCGAGAATCTATATACGCCTCAATCTCTTCTCGATCTTTCTTGCTCTCACTGTTTGCATCAGCCAGGATTCGGTTTGCCTCTTTGCGAGCAGATGAGACAATGGTAGTTTGCTCAACAAGACGAGCAACCTCCTGTCTTGCTTGCTCAATAATTGCATCTGCCTGTTGATTAGCATCTTCTAAAATCTCTTCTTGTCTGCGCTGAATTGAGATTGCTTTAGCTAAATCATTTGGAAAGGCAACCTTGATGCTGTCAAGCAACTTAAGCATCTCACTTCGATTTACTACACAAGAAGCAGAAAGTGGAACAGAGCGTGCTTCCTCAACTGCGGCAATAGCCGCCTCTAAACTATCTATTACATCCATTGCCTACCCTTTCCGATCTAAGCGAGATCTTAACTTATCAACGATTGCTGCAGGCATATAGCCGGAGACATCCCCGCCATAGCTTGCAATCTCTTTAACTAAAGATGATGATAAAAATGAGTTAGAGGGGGCGGTGGACATAAATAATGTCTCAACACCTTGCAGTTGCAAATTAACCTGACTCATCTGTAGTTCATAATCAAAATCACTAACTGCTCGCAATCCCTTAACAATTGTCGGTATCTGGTTAGCCTTGCAGTAATCAACTAGTAAGCCAGACCAGGAATCAATCTTTATATTCTTATATCGCGCAGTTACCTCTTTAATCATCTCAATTCGCTCTGGCACTGTAAAGAGTGAGCTCTTGGTTTGATTAACCAAAACTGCAATTACTACCTCATCAAATAATGAACATGCCCGCGCAATAATATCGAGGTGGCCATTAGTGATTGGATCAAAGGAGCCTGGACAAACAACACGTCTCATGGATAAAACGGTAGCAAGTAATTGCTAAGTTAGCCATTTAATCACTAATTTGGGCGTTACTTACTACCCCATAGTGAATGCTGCCAGCACCATATGAGCGCACCTTTGATTCCATTAATCCTTCAGGCCATGTAAAAGATTTAGCTTTACCATCTCGCTCAATTGCCACTACACCAAATTTATTTAACAATTTAAGTGTCAATATCTTCTTTAAGATCTTCTCGATCTCTGAGTTAGCAACCTCATATGGTGGATCCATAAAAATAATCTCATAAGGCTTACTTGCGGTGTGATTTAAAAATTCAAAAGCAGTTTTTGGATAAACTTTAAAATTTCCAATCTCAGGCAGATTAGCCAGCAATGCAAAATTTTGTTCACACACAGTTGCACTTACTGCATTACTCTCTACCGCTTCAACTAATGCCGCTCCTCGAGAGAGTGCCTCAACTCCTACCGCACCAGAGCCTGCAAATAGATCTAGGAAATGCAATCCTTCTAAAGTTGAAAAGGTTGAAATCAAAGATGAAAATAAACCTTCGCGCGCACGGTCAGAGGTTGGCCTAGTAATTGAAGGTGGTGAAAAAAGTTTTCGTCCCTTACCGCTGCCAGCAATAATTCGCATGCTCATGATTTATCCATAAATCTGGCCGCTTCATCACTTTGCAATTTCTCTACCTCATTTTTTAATTGTGGAAAATGATTTATTTCTGGGTCGGTAGCTAAGATTTTAAGTGCAGCCTCCCGAGCTCGCTCAATTAAATCCTCATCTCGTAAAACTCGCAGTAGCCGTAAATGGGATCTGCCACCAGATTGTGAGGAGCCAAGTACATCTCCCTCTTTACGTTGCTCAAGATCAAGACGTGCTAATTCAAAACCATCTAAGGTGGCTGCAACTGCAGCTAACCTAGTCATACTTTGCGAATCTTCTTGCGCATTACTTACTAATAGACAAAGCCCCGGCACACTTCCTCTACCTACTCGACCTCTTAGTTGATGTAATTGCGAAACACCAAAGCGATCAGCATCCATAATTACCATCATCGATGCATTTGCTACATCCACACCAACCTCGATAACAGTTGTAGCGATTAATACATCGATTTCACCCTT
The DNA here is from genome assembly GCA_016462445.1 of Candidatus Nanopelagicus sp. Taxonomy (GTDB): domain Bacteria; phylum Actinomycetota; class Actinomycetes; order Nanopelagicales; family Nanopelagicaceae; genus Nanopelagicus. Next base: position 42,208 of record JAEMTE010000003.1, read on the forward strand.
TGCAAATGCACTCATAGTTTGCTCTTTGACCTCACTAGATTGGCGACCATGCAACATAGCTATCTTTAAACCTTTAAGAGCACCCTTTGCAAGCTCTGGTGCTAACTCCTCAACTGCGCTCATCTGCTCATTATCTAAATACTCCTCCCCTAACAATTGCGCAGCAACCATCTCCCGCTCAGTTAATTTCTTATTTGGATTAGCGATTCGTGGGGCAACAATATAAATCTGATGCCCTTTTGCCGCCTCCTCTTTAACCCTCTCCCATGCTCGATTTAAAAAGTGAGGTTTTTCTAATACTGGAATTAAATGGGTGGTGATTGCTACTCGCCCGCTTGGTAGCTCTCGTAGAGTTGAGATATCTAAGTCTCCAAAAATAGTCATTGCCACAGTTCTAGGAATTGGTGTGGCAGTCATAACTAATAGATGTGGTGGTTGCTTTGCCTTCATTCGCAGTGCATCTCGTTGCTCAACACCAAATCGATGTTGCTCATCAACAACAACTAAACCAAGATCATCAAATGCCACACCATCTGAGATTAGAGCGTGTGTGCCAATTACTATTCCAGTTTCACCACTTGCAAGCTTTGCATGTATAGCTTTTTTACTTGCCGCAGGTAGTGAGCCCGTAAGTAACTCCACCTGAGTACCAATAGCTCCACCTTGCAAGGTGCCTGATTGGGCTAACTCTCCTAATAACTTAGTAATAGTACGAAAGTGTTGCTGAGCAAGTACCTCGGTAGGCGCCAATAATGCTGCCTGACCAGATGAATCAACAACTGACAACATAGCTCTTAGCGCAACAACAGTTTTACCAGATCCAACCTCACCTTGTAACAATCTATGCATTGGGTACTTATTAGATAAATCTTTTTCGATCTCAGCATTAACCTCAACTTGGCCAGCGGTGTATTTAAAGGGAAGTCTTTTTTCAAAAGCAGCAACTAAAACTGGGGTATTTGGTGTGCGAGATTTTGTGCTTAATTTAACAATTTCATTGCGCCGTTGACCAAGAAGTAATTGCAGTAGTAACGCCTCATCAAAGGTAAGCCGCTGCCTGGCATTTTCAGCTGAATCTAAATCAGGTGGTTGATGAATATCTGCAAATGCTTTCTTTAAATTTGGATACTTATATTTTTCGGCAATCTCAGCTGGTAAATAATCTGGTAACTCATCTAAGGAGTCCAAAGCTAACTTTACACACTGCATTACTTTCCAAGATGGCAACTTTGCAGTAGCTGGATAAACTGGCAAAAACTTTCCAGCAAACTCAGCAACTGCAGCATCAACATCATCGCCATCTGGAATCAATTGATAATCTGGGTGAGATAACTGCCGCTTGCCTTTAAATACTCCAACCTTGCCAGCAAAGAGGCCGACTCGACCTGCCTTTAAATCTTTCTCCCGCCATGCTTGATTAAAAAATGTAAGAGATAAATTGGCGCTACCATCGGTTACAACTACCTCTAATATATTTTTGCCATTTGCTCGTCTTAAATTGACCGCCTCGATCTGAGCTAAAATTGTTACCTCATCATCTGCCAACAATTTTGAAATATCAGTTAATTCACCTCGAACTACATACCTTCTTGGATAGTGGCGCAGTAATTCATTAACTGTTGTCATACCAAATGATTTTTCCAAAACCTGCGCAGTGCGATCCCCAAGGATGTTTTGTAAGCGGGTATCTAGGCTTGCCATAGTTGAAGTATCTAACGCCGGCTACGCAACTGCGCGTAATTACCCACCGGATTAGCCATTTAATACCCCTGCAAGGTAATCTTTCGCCTCTACTTAAGTTAAATCGGCAAAAATAAAGGGAGTAATACAGTGTCATCAGTCTGCGATCTATGTGGCAAAGCCCCTAGCTTTGGCAACAATGTCTCCCACTCAAAGCGTGCTACCCGACGCCGTTGGAATCCAAATATTCAAAAAATTCGTACAATTATCAATGGCCAGACCAAGCGCAAAAATGTCTGCGCATCATGCTTGAAAGCTGGTAAAGCACTTCGCTAATTTAAAAGTGCTGGTATCCACTCTTTTTAATTACTGCACCATCTAGTGAAATCTCACCACTACCTGTTGTTACTACTCCAATTTTTATACCCAACTCCTCACTAGCATTACTTGGATTAACTGTTGCTAGAAAGAAATGATCCTCACCTCCAGTAAGAATCCAATCAAAAACATCTTCACCTAACTCATTTGCAAGCTCAGCTAAATCTTTAAAATCAGGTGCACTTGTAATCAGCTCTTTATTTAAATTAATAGCAACTCCAGAAGCTTTAGTAATATTTCCAGCATCTGTTACCAATCCATCACTAATATCACACATCGATGTTGCTACTTTAATTAATTTATCTGGTGCAACTAGCTTTGGATTTAGGTGAGCATCTACTACATATCTTGGCCTATCTAATCCACGATTTAAAATTGCAAGCCCGGCAGCAGATAATCCAGGTAATGCTGAGAGGTAAAGTAAATCACCAACCTGTGCATTACTTCGTAATATCGGATTACCTGATAACTCACCAAGGGCTGTGATACTTAAACTCATTATCTCTGCTTTACTTAAATCTCCACCAATCACAGTAACCTTAAAATTATCTGCTACCGATCTAATTCCCTTTGCTAACTCAGTTATTACCTCTGAGTTATTTACTTGGCTAATTGCAGCAGCAACTAATAAATACTTTGGTTTTGCCCCCATTGCAAAAATATCTGCAAGATTTGCCGTAGTTAGCTTTGCGCCAATTTGAAATTGTGATGACCAATCACACCGGAAGTGAACACCTTCAACCGCCATATCTACGGTTGCAACTAATTTGTTATTTGAGGCGGAAAGGACTGCGGCGTCATCGCCAATGCCCAGTTCAACCCCACTTTGAAAAGAGGTGTTAAATAGCTCGCGTAACCTAGCTATCAGCGTTGCTTCAGATTCAATCAATGGCACTCCCCAATTAACTCGCTATAGGCTACCCTTTAATATCACTTCGGTTCATTGCTGAGCACGAAGATATAAATTGAAAGGCTTCAAATGTCAGTTCAGGCTTACATTCTTATTCAAACTGAAGTTGGTAAGGCCTCCAGTGTTGCCAAAGCAATCTCTGTCATACCTGGTGTAACTATCGCCGAAGGCGTAACCGGTCCATACGATGTGATTATGCGAGCAGAGTCTGCAAGCATGGAGGATTTAGGTCGTACTGTTTTGGCAAAGGTGCAGGCAGTACCTGGAATAACTAGAACTCTTACCTGCCCAGTTACTACTTTTTAAATCTTTAAAACCAGCGAATCATTCCGATGATTCCAGCTGTTGCATAAAAGAATTGCAGGAAGAGAATTCCTTTATGCTTACCAAGATATGCCCATATTCCAATAAATCCGGAAGATGCTAATAAAAGCGTAAAGCCAATGAACTCTGCGCCAATATTAACTGCCACAAGAAGTGAGTAAACAATTGCAGTCACCACTCCTAGCCACTCAAATATATTTGCCTTAGTCACCTTCACCTAGTTATCTCCTACCGTCATCGCTTTTGCATTGGTTGATTTCATTAATTCTTCATAAGTTGTTGGAAAAACTGCGTGAGGATGACCGGCTGCAGCCCAAACAACCTCATAATCATTTAACGCTTTATCAATTAAGGTAATTGCAGGCTGATTGACCCAACCGATAGGTGCAACCCCACCTATTGAAAACCCAGATTTTTCCTTAACATAATCAGCATCAACTCGATCTAACTCCCCAACATTTAATTCTTTTGCCACTAACTGCGTATCAACACGATGGCGGCCTGAGGTAATAACAAGTAGTGGATTGCCATCTGGTAATTTAAAAATAATTGAGGATGCGATCTGGCCAACCTCAATTCCTAATCCAGCGGCAGCTTCAGCAGCACTTTTAGCTGTTTGAGTTAAAACCTTTATCTCACCCTTAACCTCATTTTTTACCATTGCTGCTATTACCCGCTTTACAGCGCTTTTTTCTAATACGCCATCCATTGAATTAGCGAGTAACACTTGCAGAACGGTTTTTTGCTGATTCAATTAAATTAGTGATCAATTGTTGATAGGAGATTCCACTCTTTTCAATTAACTTTGGATAGACCGAGGTTGGAGTAAAGCCAGGCATTGTGTTTATCTCATTAATTACAATCTCACCCTCATTGGAGTAGAAGAAGTCGACACGGGCTAAACCCTCACAACCTGCTGCGCCAAATGCCGTAAGTGCTGCTGCTTGAATCTTTCCTTCAACTCCTGCTGGTAGATCATTTGGAAAAACTAGTTTCATTGAGTCATCAAGGTACTTGGCCTGGAAATCATAAAACTCATACTTTTCTGAAATAACTATCTGCCCCACATTTGAAACTATGGTCTTACCATCTGCTTGCAGGACAGCGCACTCAATCTCACGCCCAACAACAGCTTGTTCAATAATTACCTTTGTGTCAAAACTAAGTGCAAACTCAACTGCGCTTTTTAGTTCAGATTCCTGCTTAACTTTAGTTGTACCACGGCTTGAGCCACTGCGAGCAGGTTTAACAAATAAGGGATAGGTTAAATTACTTGGTAGATCAAATTTTGTTGATGTTACAACTGTACCAGCTGCAATTTTTAACCCAGCTGAGGCAAAGATTGGTTTGGCGTATGACTTGTCCATACATACCGCACTTGCCAAAACACCAGAGCCCACATATTTAATGCCGACCATCTCAAGTACTCCTTGAATAGTGCCATCTTCGCCATATGGGCCATGCAAAATTGGAAATGCAATATCAATCGCTAAATTCTTACCGCCTGAGATTAATCCTTGGCTGGTAACACTCACCTCAATTCCTGACTCCGGTACTGTAGGAAGTGCGCCATTTTGAATAATGAAACTAGTATCAGCTGGCAGCAACAACCACTTACCCGATTTGGTAATTCCAATTAATATCGGCTCAAATTTGCTTCGATCAATTGAGCCTAGAACCCCATTTGCTGAAACACATGAGATCTCATGTTCACTACTTTTCCCACCACAGATAATTGCAATCCTAGTTTTACTCACTAGATCTCAGCCTTAATACTTACTTTCATTAGCCGCTCTACCGCATCCTTTGGATTTAATGTACCCGCTACAACATCTGAAACAGCTTCAATAATTGGCACCTCAACACCAACTCGATGTGCAATCTCTAACATTGCACCTGCTGAGTAAACACCTTCAACCGTCTTTACTACTTGCGTTCTAGCTTTTGCGATTGATCCAGATTTGCCTAATACCTCACCAAAACTTCTATTTCGAGAAAGTGGTGATTGCGCACTTGCAACTAAGTCGCCAATTCCAGCAAGGCCTAAGAAGGTAAGGGGATTTGCGCCATAGGCTTCACCAAGCCGGGCAACCTCAGATAATCCACGGGTAATCAATAATCCTTGGGTATTTTCGCCATAACCCATACCAACTGCAATGCCAACTGCTATTGCAATAACACTTTTAGCAGCGCCAGCAAACTCACACCCAGTTAGATCAACAGATGGATAGATTCGAAAGTAATTAGTGGAAAATATCTGCTCCATAAGCGTTATTAACTCAGGATTTTCAGATGCTACAACCGCACCGGCTGGCTGCCTAGTAATTATCTCACTTGCTAAATTTGGACCAGTAATCAAACCTAATCTTGATTTATCAACCCCAAGTACCTGCTGGGTAACCTCTGTCATTCTAAATTGAGTTTGCACCTCAATTCCTTTTAAGGTGCTAATTATTGGTAGATCCTTTGGAAAAAAGCCTTTCCAATTTTCTAAGTTCTCCCGCAGGGTTTGAGCAGGAATTGCTAGCACTATTACCTCAGCAAACTCTAAAACCGCTTTAATATCAGTTGTTGCCTTTAATTCTTTCGGTAGATCAATACCTTTTAAAAACCGACGGTTGGAATGACGGCGATTAATCTCTCGTACTACTTTTTTATTTCTACCCCAAATTAAAACCTGTTGCCCAGAATCAACCATTACCTGACCAAGGGTTGTTCCCCACGCACCAGATCCTAAGACTGCAATCTTTTTCATTTTTGCTCCCGCTTAAAATTTCCAGTTCGAGGCAGCTCTGATTTTCTTGGATCAAAAATTTCAGCAGGTGCTTTCTCACCCCGTATCTCTTCAAGTAATCTAGTAATTGCACTCATTACATATGCTGTTGCCTCCTCAAGGGCAACCGGATCCTCAGCCCTGCCATACCACTTTGAAAAATCAAGTGGCGCACCAGCTACAACAACAACCTTAGTTCTTGGAAATAGTTTTGGCTTTTTACTATATGCCGGAAGAATCTCTTGCGCTCCCCACTGCGCACATGGAATTACCGGTACTTGGGTCAAGATGGCAAGACGAGCAATTCCTGTTTTAGCCTTCATCGGCCAGTAATTGGCATCTCGCGTCAATGTTCCCTCTGGATAAACTCCTAATAGGTGGCCTGATTTTAAGAATGCGATTGCATGTTGCAATGAGTGAGAGGCAACACTGCTCTCCCGTTCGACTGGAATCTGTCCAGCACCAAGTAATACTCGACCAATTATTGGCATCTTAAAAAGGGATGCCTTGCCTAAATACCTAACAGCTCTGCCATTGTCATAAAGAAAATGGGTAAAGAGCAGTGGATCCACATATGAGATGTGATTGCAGACGGCAATCGCCGCTCCGCTCTTAGGTAGATTCTCTACGCCACGCCAATCACGCTTAGCAATTAAATTTAAGAGTGGTTTTATTAATCCTGCGCCAAATCGAAACCAATTTGTGGTTCCTAATGGTTTGCCACTCGGTGGGGCGTAGGAGATCTTCAGATCGGTAGACACTGCTTAATTCTACGACTAATCATGATCTTGGCCATAAATGAGCGTAAAAAAGCGGGATCTCATGGTGAGATCCCGCTAATTTAATTAATATCTTACTTACGACGCTTTGCCTTCTTTGGTGATTTCTTGGCAGCCTTCTTTGTTGATTTCTTAGCAGCCTTCTTTGCCTTAGGTGCTGCTTTTGAAGCAACAGCCTTTGCAGGTGGTGTTGGTGCTGGACCTAATTTACGGGCGCCAGAGATAACCTCTTTCAAACCCTTTGCAGCTAAAAAGCGAACCTTTTTGCTGGCTTTAATTTGAATTGATTCACCAGTAAATGGATTACGGCCCTTACGTGCTGGACGGTCAACCTTCTTAAACTTACCGAAATCATTGATCATTACATCGTCGCCCTTTGAGATATTGCGAACAATCGCATCAAATACCACCTCAACTGCGCGAGCTGCTTCCTTCTTGCTATCGCCAAATTGTGGTGCGAGGTAGGCGATAAATTGTCCTTTATTCATCATATCCCCTTATTTAAGCGTAAACATTAAGCATTTGCTTAACTATGAATAAATCTATTGGGTAAATCTAAGATAACTGATTAACTGAATCGGTGTGTCGCAATCAAATTATTAGTTAAATTCAAGGGTTTTAACGATTTAGTCAAACTCTAAATAATTACTTTAGAGTTTTAAATTATCGAATAGGTAGTGTTTTAGGCTTAAAACTCATTCGTTTTTCCTCAAACTTTGTAACCTCATCAATTTTTGTAAAGGTTAGGCCAATGTCATCAAGGCCCTCCATAAGGCGCCAGCGGGTGTAATCATCTATCGCAAAGCTAAGGGTATTTGCCTCATATGTAACTGTCTTTGCCGCTAGATCCACAGTGAATTGTGTATCTGGCTTACTTTCAACTCTTTGCCAAATTTTCTCAATCTCATCCTGTGTCAAGATAACTGTTAACAGCCCCATCTTTTGCGAGTTGCCTCGGAATATGTCAGCAAAGCGGCTAGATAAGACCACCTTAAATCCGTAATTTTGTAGCGCCCAAACTGCATGTTCACGGGAGGAGCCGGTACCAAAATCAGGGCCTGCTACTAAAACTGTTGCCGCTTTGTATTGACTTTGATTTAACTCAAAAGCTGGATCACTGCGCCAGGCAGCAAATAGCCCATCCTCAAAGCCATTTTTCGTAATTCGCTTTAGATAAACCGCTGGAATTATCTGATCGGTATCAACATTGCTACGACGCAGCGGTAGTGCACTTCCAGTGTGCTTTACAAACTTTTCCATATTACAAATCCGCCGGTGAGGCTAGAGTGCCCTTTAACGCTGTTGCTGCTGCTACTAGTGGACTTACTAGGTGGGTTCGCCCGCCCTTACCTTGGCGGCCTTCAAAGTTTCGATTACTAGTAGATGCTGCTCGCTCACCTGGTTTTAGTTGATCAGGATTCATTCCTAAGCACATCGAGCAGCCTGCACTTCGCCATTCTGCTCCGGCATCTAAAAATACTTTATCTAAACCTTCAGCCTCTGCTTGTAATCTAACTCTGGCAGAGCCAGGCACAACTAATAACCGCAAAGTACTAGCAATCTTCTTACCCTTTAAAACCTGGGCAGCAGATCTAAGATCTTCAATTCTGCCGTTGGTACAAGAGCCTAAGAAAACTGTATCGACCGCAATTGATTTAAGAGGTGTGCCAGGTTTTAAACCCATATATTCAAGGGCCCGCTCTGCAGCCCCTCGATCTTCGGCATTACTTAAATCAGCAGGGTTTGGCACAGAGGCGGTAAGTGGCAGTCCTTGGCCAGGATTAGTTCCCCAGGTTACAAATGGTGCTAATTCATCAGCGTTTAAATTAACCTCTTTATCAAACTTTGCATCGGTATCAGTTGTTAATGTTTTCCAATAAGTTAGCGCGCTATCCCAATCAGCACCAACTGGTGCATGTGCTTTATTTTGTACATAATCAAAGGTAATTTGATCTGGTGCAATTAATCCAGCCCTAGCGCCAGCTTCAATTGACATATTACAAATAGTCATCCGAGCCTCCATTGAGAGAGCTCTTATCGCACTTCCGCGGTACTCAAGAATATAACCTTGGCCACCACCGGTACCAATCTTTGCAATTACTGCCAAAATAATATCTTTGCTAGTTACTCCAGCTTTTAAGCTTCCTTCAACATTTATCGCCATAGTCTTAGGGCGAAGTAATGGCAAGGTTTGAGTAGCAAGAACATGCTCCACCTCACTTGTACCAATTCCAAAAGCAAGTGCGCCAAAGGCGCCATGGGTTGAGGTATGTGAATCGCCACAAACAATTGTCATACCAGGTTGGGTTATTCCAAGCTGTGGCCCGACTACATGGACAATTCCCTGCTCAACATCTCCTAGTGAGTGAAGGCGCACGCCAAACTCTGTGCAATTTTTTCGCAAGGTATCTACCTGTAGCTTTGATACTGGATCAGCAATTGGTTTATCAATATTAAGAGTTGGCACATTATGATCTTCAGTAGCAATAGTTAGATCAGGGCGGCGAACTTTGCGCCCAGCAATTCTTAAGCCATCAAATGCTTGTGGGCTAGTTACCTCATGAATTAAATGCAGATCAATATAAAGTAAATCTGGCTCACCAGCGGCAGCTGTAACTACATGCTCTGCCCAGATCTTCTCTGCTAGCGTCTTACCCATTTGCTTTATAACTCCTTATTAAATTACTACCCCAGATTTGCTTCTCACTAGATGAGATGGCATTATCAGAGTGTGGACAAGAAGAATAGCGGAGTTGGCGTATTAGATAAAGCGCTAAAAATTCTCGCCGCCTTAGAGGCAGGCCCGCAATCATTAAGTGACCTAGTCTCAGCCACTGCAATTGCACGTCCTACCGCCCACCGATTAGCGGTAGCGCTAGAACACCACCGCTTAGTTACTCGTGATTTTTCTGGTCGATTTGTATTAGGCGCCCGCTCTGCTGAGTTAGCCTCTGCCGCCGGTGAGGATAAGTTATTAGCAATTGCCACCCCTGCCCTTACCGCACTGCGAGATGCAACTAGTGAGAGTGCTCAGCTATATCGCAGGCAAGGAGATCTTCGAATTTGTGTTGCAACCGCAGAACGGCTTACTGGATTACGTGACTCAGTACCGGTTGGCACGGTGTTAACTATGCAGGCTGGCTCAGCTGCTCAAATCTTGCTGGCCTGGCAGGAGCCAGACAAACTTCATCGCGGTTTAGTAAATGCAAAATTTAGCGCAGCAAATCTTTCAGCGGTTAGGCGCCGCGGTTGGGCGCAATCAGTTGGTGAACGTGAGGCAGGAGTTGCATCAGTTTCAGCACCAGTTCGTGGACCAAATAATAAAGTTATTGCTGCAGTAAGTATTAGTGGACCGATGGAGAGATTAAGCCGGCAACCAGGCAGACTTCACGCTGCAGCGGTTGTAGCAACCGCTGCTAGATTAAGTGATTACTTACTTAAAAACAGTAAGTAAATAAAGTAGCTCCGAGGGGATTCGAACCCCCGTAGCTGGCTTGAGAAGCCAGAGTCCTAGGCCACTAGACGACGGAGCCGTACGGTAAAACTTTAATAAATCGCTGGGGTACCAGGACTCGAACCTAGACAAGCTGAACCAGAATCAGCTGGGCTGCCAATTACCCCATACCCCAATTAAATTTAAAGCAGGATAAGAATACCCCGTCCCACAATTTATTTGGAAATCCCTGCTTTAATCCGTGCAATCGAGCGCTCTTTACCTAACAACTCTAATGATTCAAATAATGGAGGTGAGATATGAGAACCAGTTACTGCGATACGAAGTGCACTAAAGGCAATTCTTGGCTTAAGAGCTAACTCCTCAATTAATGCGCTGCGCAGCACCGCTTCGATGCTGGTGTGATCCCAGGTGGAAAGTGGCTCAATTTTTGCTAGCGCAACCTTTAATACCTGCTGAGATCCCTCGTCTTTTATCTTAGGTAATTCATCTGCTGCTACTGAAAAATCCTTCACAAAAAGAAAGTTAAGCATCGCTGGAATCTCAGCGAGTGTGATAATTCGCTCCTGAATTATAGGTAGCGCTGATTTAACAACTGCAATCTCATCAGCTGAGCCAGTTATCACCTTCTCTTTTATCAAAAATGGTAGCGCCCACTCTAAAAACTTATCTAATGTAAGGGCGCGGATTTTATCGCCATTAATCGCCTCCAGCTTTTTCATATCAAATCTAGCAGGGCTGCTATTTACTCGCTCAATTGTAAATAAGGAAACTAGCTCATCCATTGTAATATTTTCTTTATCATCTCCGGGCGACCAACCAAGAAGTGCTAAGTAATTGCAGATTGCCTCTGGTAGGTAGCCGTGCTCTCGATACCAATTGATAGATACCTCACCATTTCGCTTTGATAACTTAGTGTTATCTTGACCCATCACAAATGGTAGGTGTGCAAATAATGGATAATCTTTTGGCTCAACTCCCATTGCCTGATAAACCCTGATCTGCCGTGGTGTTGATGAAAGTAAATCCTCACCCCGTAATACATGGGTGATCTTCATTAATATGTCATCTACTGCAACGGCAAGTGTGTAGAGCGGTGAACCATCTGCTCTTGCTAAAACAAAATCTGGCACAAACTCATGATCAAACTTCACCTCACCACGAATTTGATCCACAAATATTGTCTCTCCTTGTGGCATTCGCATTCTGACAACTGGTGCTCTGCCCTCTGCTTTGTAATTATCAATTTGAGTATTCGATAGATCCCGACACTTACCGTCATAGCCAGGTGCTTTGTTATTTTTCATTTGCAGTTGCCGGCGCTCTTCTAGCTCAGCTGAGCTGCAATAACAATGATAAGCATCGCCTTGATCTAAAAACTTTTGTGCCCAATCGGCATAAGTATCTAACCGCTCTGATTGTAGATATGGGCCGTACTCTCCCCCTACCTCAGGACCCTCATCCCAATTAAGTCCTAACCACTTTAATGTTTGAATCGCTGCCTGAATGTACTCATCTGTCACTCGCTCTTTATCGGTATCTTCAATTCTAAAGATTAATTTTCCGCCAGTATGACGGGCATATGCCCAATCAAATAAAGCGGTACGGATATTTCCAACATGCAAATCACCAGTTGGAGATGGTGCAAAACGAACTCGAACCTCTGATTTATTGGACACGGGATGAGACCTTATTAGTAAGTGTGCCCAAACCATCAATTGCCACGGTAATTGATGCCCCAGCTGGCATTGGACCAATACCGGCGGGTGTACCGGTCAGAATCACATCCCCAGGCAACAGCGTCATTACATTTGTCACAAACTCAATTATTTGTGGAATTTTAAAGATCATCTCAGATAGAACCGATGATTGTTTTACCTGTCCATTTAAGGTGGCGGTTATTTTTTGATCCTTTGGTATGAACTCAGTTTCAATCCAAGGACCTAGTGGGCAAAATGTGTCAAAACCTTTAGCCCTACTCCACTGACCATCAACTTTTTGTAAATCACGGGCGGTAACATCATTTGCCAAGGTGTACCCATAGATAACATCATTAGCTTTTGCAGCAGGCACCTCTTTGCAGATACGACCGATTACAATTGCAAGCTCTGCTTCATGATCAACCCGCTCACTCATTTTTGGCCAAATAATTGTTTCATTTGGGCCGATCACTGAGGTATTTGGTTTAATGAAAATAATTGGCTCGCTCGGTACCTGCGAATCCATCTCAGCAGCGTGGTCTGCATAATTTTTCCCAATACAAACAACCTTGCTACGTGGAATTACTGGTGCTAATAATTTAACATCACTTAATTTTAAGGTTTTATCCTGTGGAACAATACCGGCATAAATTGGATCACCCCGCAAAACTAATATTGAATCCTGCTCATTTAAAACACCAAATAATGGGTCAGTTCCAACACCTAAATCAGTTGGAGCAGAGAATCTAACTATGCGCATTAGGTCATCTTACAACTGATTGATTGTTCTAACCCATACCTGACTTTTGAAGCATTTTGCCAAGTATGTTTATTGCAATGCTCGCCACTGTTGAAGAAAATCCTCTTGTAGTTTAAACATAGCTACCTCTTGATCAATCTCTTCATGGTCATATCCAAGTAGATGTAAGACGCCATGGACTGTTAGAAGTTCAAGTTCTTTTGCTAAAGATTGCTTACCGTTTCGTTCCGCATATGCCGGACATAAAACAATATCGCCAACAACGCCGGCTCCTGATGCTGCTGAGTTTGGCTTCATCTCATCCATTGGAAATGAGAGAACATCAGTAGCCCCAGGTAAATCCATCCACTTCATATGCAGATCTGTAATCTCTTGCTCATCAACTAATCTGATGCTTAACTCAGAGTCCGCATGTATACCTAATTGGTTTAGAGTGAAATCTGCTAGAGATTTAATTGCTTTTTCATCACATTGATAGGTAGAAGCATTTTCTAATTCAATTTTCATATATTTCTACTTAAGAAAGCTTTAAGCGAGTTAGCGATCGTTTTTTCCGCTACGAATCGGAAAGGTCGATTTTGTAATATTCTCATCCCAATTTCCATATGCAGTAACGATATCGCCAACTAAACGATTACGGACTACATCTTCAGCGGTCAAATGCATAAATGAAATATCGGCGACATCACCTAATATATCCTGCACAATCTTTAAGCCAGATTGCGAGTTGTTAGGCAGATCCACTTGCGTAACATCTCCAGTTACTACCATCTTTGAACCAAATCCAAGTCTGGTCAAAAACATTTTCATCTGTTCAGCGGTGGTATTTTGAGCTTCATCTAAAATTATAAAAGCATCATTAAGTGTTCGACCTCGCATATATGCAAGTGGGGCAACCTCAATTACCCCAGAGTTCATTAATCGTGGAATTGCATCTTGATCAATCATGTCATGGAGTGCATCAAATAGTGGGCGCAGATACGGATCAATTTTTTCATGAAGTGTTCCTGGCAAAAACCCTAATCGCTCCCCTGCCTCAACCGCTGGCCTGGTTAAAATAATTCGATTAAATTGTTTTGCTTGCAAAGCCTGCACAGCTTTTGCCATTGCTAAATAGGTCTTTCCAGAACCTGCTGGACCAATCCCAAAGGTAATTGTGTTGGTATCTATCGCATCAACATAATTCTTTTGATTTGCAGTTTTAGGGCGAATAGTCTTGCCACGATTACTTAAAATATTAAGGGAGAGAACCTCTGCTGGATGCTGCGCTGGATCCTGTTTAATCATCTCAATAGATCTAGCCACCATGTCTGTGGTTAAATTTTGCCCACCTCTTAATATTGCAATTAACTCCTCAACTAATCCAGAAAATTGCTTAGCTAAATCTGGCTCACCTTTTACATAAATCTCATTACCCCGAACAGTTATTGCAAGCTGTGGGAATTTATTCTCTAAAATTCTAAGGTGGCAATCACTTGGCCCAACCAGTGCGACCATGGGAAATGCAGTCGGAACTTTGATTACGATCGGATCCATTAACTCAACTCTATATTTAACCAGGCGGCCAAGCGAACGACCTGCCGCCTAGTAGATGTAGATGAGCGTGAAAAACTGATTGGCCAGCCCCGGCACCAGTATTTATATTGGTCCGATAGTTTTCCAATCTAAGCTCGGCGGCAATATCACCTGCTGCTTTAAAGATCTCACCAGCTAGTGTCAGATCAGAGTTAGCCACCTCTGCCATATTTACATAATGCTTATTTGGAATTATCAGTATATGAGTTGGTGCCTGTGGAGTAATATCATTAAATGCAGTAATCAAATCAGTTTTCTTAACAATTGATGCTGGAATTTGCCCAGCAACAATTTTGCAGAATAAACAATCCATCTCTACCATCTACCCAATCTACTCTGAACTGCAGCTAAGGCGGCAAAGCCGGCATGAGCAGAGCGCAATACTGGCTCGCCTAATTTAACTACCGAAGCACCCAATCTTTTAAAGGCTACTAACTCCTCATCACTAATTCCACCCTCTGGTCCAATTATTAAGTAGATTGCAGATAAATCTGATGGCATAGTAATATCGGCAAATTTTAGATCAGACTCTGCATCAAAAATTAATACAAATTTATCACTACTTAGCTGTTCAATAATTTGTTTTGTACTCATTGCCATTTGTAGTTGCGGTATTTTAACTCTACGCGACTGCTTACAAGCTTCTTTAATAGTACTCTGCCACTTTTTTTCTGAATCTGCCTGCCACTTACTAATACTGCGATCTGCCTGCCAGGGAATTATCTGATCAACACCAGCTGCAGTTACTAACTCCAACATCTCCTTATTGCGATCAGATTTAGTTACCGCCTGCACAATAATTAACTCTGGCTTAATTACCTTATATTGACCTCGCTCAGTGACTTTAATTTGCAGAGTTTTCTTACCAACCTCTACAACCGCCCCCGCTGCCCAGTTTCCTTTACCATCTGAAACTTTAATTTTCTCACCAACTGCTAGCCGCAAAACCTTTACTGCGTGATACCCCTCATCCCCATCTAGAGTTTGATTATCACTACTACTTAATTGATCAACAAAAAATAGGGAGAGCACTACCGGAAGGCATTTCTTACTTTGCCAAAGAATCCTTGATCTTCATTGGTATGGATCTGCACCATACCCGGCTCATCATTTCGCAATCTAGCAAAGTTCTTAAGTATCTCACCCTGCTCTCTACTTAATTTATTTGGAGTTGTAACCTCGACATGGACAATCAAATCACCTCGACCAGAGCCACGAAGTTTAGTTACACCTAAACCTTTTAATGCAACAGTGGTCCCACTTTGGGTACCCTCTTTTATCTCCACACCTTGCACACCATCTAATGTTTGAATATTTACCACCGTCCCAAGGGCGGCTGACGCCATTGGAATTGCGATTGAGATATGCAGATTATTACCTTCCCGTATTAAAAACTCATGTTGTGTCTCAACTATCTCAACATATAAGTCGCCAGCTGGTCCACCACCTGGCCCGACCTCACCTTGTCCACTTAATTGAATTCGATTTCCAGTTTCAACTCCGGCCGGAATTTTTATAGGAATACTCTTTCTAGAGCGCACTCGACCATCACCTGCACACTCACCACATGGATCAGAAATAACTGAGCCAAAACCCTGACAACTAGCACATGGGCGACTAGTCATAATCTGTCCCAAGATTGATCTAGCTACTTGTTGGGTTTCACCTCTACCTTTACAAATATCGCATGTGCGCGGTCTTGAGTTGTTAGCACATCCACTACCACCACATTTACTACAAGAGAGTGCAGTTTCAACACTTAACTCACGGTCGCAGCCAAATGTTGCCTCTGCTAAATCAACTTCAACTCTAATTAATGCATCTTGTCCTGCTCTAGTCCTTGGCCTTGGACCTCGTTGCTGGCCACCACCAAAAAATGCATCCATAACATCACCGAAACCAAAACCACCGCCACCAAAGCTATTACCACCAACATCATAATTTTGTCTTTTGTCTGGATCACTTAACACTTCATAAGCAGCGGTAATCTCTTTAAATCTCTCGGCAACCTTTGGGTCTGGATTTATATCTGGGTGATAACTACGAGCTAATTTACGGTAGGCCTTCTTAATATCGTCAAAGCTAGCATCTCTGCCTACACCTAAAGTTTCATATAAATCAGCCATATACTATTTATTCTCCGTTAAGAATCTGCCAACATAATTTGCTACTGCATTAACAGCGGTAATGGATGCAGCATAATCCATGCGAGTAGGACCTAAGATTCCAAGAGCTCCAATATCTGCATACCCCACTGTTACTAAACTTGTTTTACGCAAACTTTTCTCACGCTGCTCATCCCCGATTTGCACTCTAACCGATGAATCTGTCCCGGAAAGAAGGCGAAGCAAAACTACCTGTTCCTCTAGCGCCTCCAGTATTGGATGAATACTGCTCGATAAATCTTGATTATCACGGGCAAGATTTGAAGCACCAGCTAAAACTACCTTCTCCTCTGGGTGCTCAACTGCCATCTCAATTAAGGTAGTGACTACTATTACTGCATTGGATTTATCACTTGCTCGATAATTATTTACTAACCCGTCTAGCTTTGTTGCAACATTAGAAAGTGATTGTTTGGCAATTGCTAGATTTATTTTCTTATGTAGATCTGATAGTGAGCCTTCTGTAATTTCAAATTGCAACTCAACCATTCGCTGCTCGACTCTTCCAGCATCAGTTATTAAAACAATCATTATTCGATTTGGATTTAGGAGTACTAATTCAATATGTCTTACCTTTGCTTTTATCAATGATGGGTACTGAACTACCGCTACCTGCTTTGTAACTTGAGCAAGCAAACGCACAGTTCTAGAAATAACATCATCTAAATCTGTAGCACCATCAAGAAAATTCTCAATTGCTTTGCGCTCAGCCAGAGATAAGGGTTTTATCTCTGCTAATTGATCAACAAATACTCGATAACCTCTGTTAGTAGGAATCCGACCCGCGCTTGTATGTGGCTGAGTAATTAACCCAGCATCTTCAAGAATTGCCATTTCATTGCGAATAGTTGCAGGCGAGATACCAAGGCCAGCACGCGCAGCTAAAGTTTTAGAACCGACCGGCTCCTCAGTTGCTACATACTCATCAACTATCGCCTTTAATATCTCAAGTTGTCTGCCTTGCATCGTGTTACTCATATGCCAACGCTACTACAAGAGGATTTCACGAAGGATTCGATCTGCAATAAGGCGGCCATCTAAGGTCAAGGTAGCTCTTCCCAGATTCCAATTAGCCTGATCTAAATGGCCACTTTCGACATATCCAGCCAGGTCTAATATTTGCTTATCATTTAAAGTGCTCTTCTCAACGCCGCTTGGCAATCTAATTGAAAGCATCAACCGTTCACTTTCAATCTGAATACTCTCTAAATTTTCAAACTCTGCAACCGCTGATTCACCTTTTATAATTCGCTCTTTATAAAGATTTGGGTGCTTAACATTCCAGAATCTCTTACCATTTAAATGTGAATGAGCACCAGGTCCGGCGCCCCACCAATTCTTACCTAACCAATAAAAAATATTATGTCTGCTCTGCGAATTTGGCTTTGCCCAATTACTTAACTCATACCAATTAAATCCAGCTGATGTAAATGCTTGATCTGCCATAATGTACTTATCTGCAGATAAATCATCATCAACATTACCAACCTCACCTCGTTTAATTTGAGCTGCTAACTTAGTCCCCTCCTCAACTATCAATGCATAAGCAGAGATATGGGTTATTGGAAGTGATAGTGCAGCGTCAATTGATCTTTGCCAATCCTCTTTGCTCTCCCCAGGTGTTCCATAAATTAAGTCAACCGAAATCTCTTTATAGCCAACCTCTTTTGCCCACTTTGTTACCTGGGGCAAATTATCTGGATTATGGGTTCTATCTAATGTAGCTAATACATGAGGTACGGCAGATTGCATACCAAATGAGAGACGGTTAACACCTGCGGCCAAAAATTGAGCAAGTTTTTCCTTAGTTACAGTATCTGGATTTGTTTCTAAAGTTATTTCAACATCCTTAGCTAAATTAAACTGATCCTTGATTGTTGAGATAACCCGGCCAATATCACTAGCTTGCATAAGAGAAGGTGTGCCGCCGCCAAAAAATATCGATGGAATTACTGCGCTTTCCCCAACCTCAATCCGTGCAGATTTGATCTCACTAATTAATAAATCGATATATGAGTTTGAAATATCTTTTAGCTCACTTGTAATCTGTAATTCAGCCGGTGTGTAGGTATTAAAATCGCAGTAGCCACACCGCTTTATGCAATACGGAATATGAATATAAAAGGCAAGTTCCACTTACTTTTTCTTTTCACTCACTTTATCTGCATCGGTAGTAAGTGCTGCGATAAATGCCTCTTGGGGGACCTCAACTCGGCCCACCATCTTCATCCGCTTCTTACCCTCTTTTTGTTTTTCAAGAAGCTTTCGCTTACGTGATATATCTCCACCGTAACACTTAGCTAAAACATCTTTGCGAATCGCTCTAATATTTTCGCGGGCAATAATCTTTGCGCCAATTGCAGCCTGAATAGGAACTTCAAATTGCTGGCGAGGAATTAGTTCATGTAGTTTGCCAGTCATCATCACGCCATATGCATAAGCTTTATCGCGATGAACAATCTGACTAAAGGCATCTACTTTTTCACCTTGCAATAAGATATCTACCTTTACTAAATCACCCGCCTCCTCCCCAATTGGTTCATAATCTAAAGATGCATAACCACGAGTACGAGATTTAAGTTGATCAAAGAAATCAAATACGATCTCAGCTAGCGGTAAGGTGTAGCGAATTTCAACTCGATCTTCAGATAAATAATCCATACCTTTTTGTATACCCCGGCGTTGCTGGCACAACTCCATTATGGTGCCAATAAACTCACTCGGTGCCAAGATAGTTGCCTTAACAATTGGTTCTAGTACCTCAGCAATTTTGCCATCTGGATACTCAGATGGATTAGTAACAACTAAATTATTACCATCATCTAATGTGACGTTATAAACCACACTTGGTGCGGTTGAAATTAAGGTAAGTCCTGCCTCCCGCTCAAGTCGTTCGCGAACAATCTCCATATGTAGCAGACCTAAAAACCCACAGCGAAAGCCAAACCCAAGGGCCGCAGATGATTCTGGTTCAAAAACTAAAGCAGCATCATTTAATTGCAACTTATCTAACGCCTCTCGAAGCATTGGGTACTCAGCACCATCTAATGGAAATAAGCCAGAGAAAACCATTGGCTTTGGATCTTTATAGCCAGCAAGTGCAACTTTGGCTGGATTGTTATGGGTCGTTACCGTATCCCCCACTCGAGATTGTCTTACATCCTTAACTCCAGTAATTAAATAACCTACCTCACCAACACCTAATCCCTTGCTAGCCATTGGTTCAGGTGAGATCACACCAACCTCTAACATCTCATGTCTTACCCCAGTTGAGTACATCTGTATTTGATCCCGTGGTGATAAGTGCCCATCCACTACTCGAACATATGTAACTACCCCGCGGTATGAGTCATAAACTGAATCAAATATTAATGCTCTAGTTGGTGCCTTTGGATCTCCAACCGGTGATGGAATTTGTTTAACAATTTGATCAAGCAATACCTCAACACCTGCACCAGTTTTTCCAGATACCCGCAGACAATCATCTGGCTGGCAGCCAATTAATTTTGCTAACTCCTCAGCAAACTTATCTGGTTGAGCAGCTGGTAAATCAATTTTATTTAGTACTGGAATTATTGTTAGATTATTCTCCATTGCTAAGTAAAGATTGGCTAACGTTTGTGCCTCAATTCCTTGCGCGCAATCAACTAGTAGCACCGCCCCTTCGCATGCTGCAAGTGAGCGCGATACCTCATAGGTAAAATCAACATGTCCTGGCGTATCGATCATATTTAATATGTACTCTTGATTATCAATACCAGATCGCCATGGCAATCTAACTGCCTGGCTCTTAATTGTTATTCCACGTTCACGTTCAATATCCATTCGATCTAGATACTGCGCCCGCATATTCCTATCTTCAACTACGCCAGTAAGGCCCAACATTCGATCAGCCAAGGTTGATTTACCATGATCGATATGTGCGATTATGCAAAAATTACGAATTTGTGCTGGATTTGTGGCAGCAGGTTGCGGTGCTTTAGCAATCGAAATGGCAGGCATTTATGCCTTAGTTGTGTCTAGAAAATTAACGAACGCCAGCTTTGTTGGCTAACTTCGCCATCGCTGACTTTTTGTTTGCTGCATTATTGGCGTGAATTACACCTTTTGATACAGCCATATCTAGTGAACGAGATGCATCGGTAAACTCTGCTTTAATTTTTGTAGTATCACCAGAAGTTATCGCATCGCGGAAACGACGAATCGAGGTGCGAAGTGCTGAACGATAAGCCTTATTGCGATCCTGCGCCTTGTTGTTGGTGCGGATACGTTTAATCTGCGACTTGATATTTGCCACTGAAGATTACCTTTTCTTGTTGTTAGCCTTAAAATTTTATTTAAGAAGATTGCAAAGGATATCAGCGAGAGGCATTACGCTCAAACTGAGCGTATTTATCTCACCCCTCTTGCAGAGCAAACGGTCATTATTGCTCTCTCCAAGGCATATATCGGGTCAGCGGCCGCCCCCTTGATATCAGCATCGGCGCCAGCAACTGCAACTACTGCTTTGATTAATCCCTTTTCAGACCAACTATTTAATTGCCGCCTAGCTTTATCAATCTGCCATGGTGGTAGGGCAAGGGTTGATGCTAATTCAAATGATTTAACTCCATTAGATGCCCCAGAAACTTTAGCAAGGGTACGAAGTGAGGAGGCAAGTGCGCTAACTATTAATACTGGATCTGTTCCAGTAGCTAGAGCATTGCGTAAGTTAATTAAAGCAATCGCTGTTTTACCCTCCAGGGCGGCATCTGCCACATCAAATCCAGTGCTCTCAACTCGGCCTTGCTGATAGGCGGCCACATCACTCTCATCTATAACTTTTTGAAGTGGAACATCTGAGGCAAGTTGGGAGCAAGCCGCACTTAACTCCCGTAGATCAGTACCTAATGCATCAAGTAAACCAGTAACTGCTTCTGTAGTAATTTTTCGGTTTAATCTCTTAAACTCACTTCGAATAAAATCTGATTTTTCACTCTCTTTTTTAATAGCCTCAGCAGCAATTAACTCTGGTTTTGCCTTCTTAATTTTATCAACCAGCGCCTTTCCTTTAACTCCACCCTTATGCCATAAAACTAAGGTAAGAGTCTCATCAAGATTTTCTAAATAATTAGCTATTTCTTCGCTGCACTCAACTATTAAATCTTGAATATCTTTGATAACAACTACCCTTGAATCACTAAATAAAGATGGTGCCAGACTGTCAGTTATTGTGCCAACCTCTAATTCATCTGCTGTAAAGCTCATCACTTGACCGCTCTTTGTTGCAGCAATAATTTGTGAAATGGCGCGATCAGCTAACAAACTCTCTGGTCCTTGAATTAAAACTAAGCCCACCGAAATTTCCACCATTCTTTGCCGGTAACCCTGATCTTATTAGGTGTAGCAACTGATATTCCACCAGAGTTATCTGTGCGCCAAACCTTCACTCCCCGCCTGATTAACTCAGCTATTAAATCTGAATCTGGGTGGCCATAGGTATTACCAGCACCGACACTGATGATCGCCGACTTTGGCTTTAAAATATCTAGCATCGGTAGGTACTGATATGCCGAGCCATGATGGGAAACCTTCAAAATATCAACTGCAGTCAGATCTGCTGATTTACTTATTATCTCCTGAACCGGTGGCTCAATATCCCCGCCGGTAAATAATGAGATCTTGCTAGTCTTTATAATTAAAGCGATGCTTGAGTTATTAATTGCAGAACCATCACCTGGTAGAGATGTGAACTGCTGCGTAAGCGGCTGAGGCCACAAAACCTTAACCGTTGTACCAGTAGATGCAATGGCAAATTGCTGACCCTGTACAACCGATTTAACATCAAGGCCAGATAATTGCTGCATAACAGTTTTATATGACTCCTCTGGCTGATGCAGATTTGATATCCAAACCTGACCAATCTTTCTATTATTGATAACTGAAGTGAGCCCGCCAACATGGTCGGCGTGAAAATGAGTGAGAACTAATAATGGAATAACTTTTATGCCTAAATTATTTAGGCAACTATCAATCTTCACAGGATCAGGGCCGGCATCAATTACTATTCCTGCGCCTTCTCCAAGATTTACTACTAAGCCATCACCTTGTCCAACATCACAATTTACAACCTGCCAACCAGATCCAGGCCAGGTGAGTGTGTTATAGAAAAGCTGTAGAGCTAAGAGTGATGATATTAAAATCATTAGGCGCCACATATGAAATACAGCTGCAACTGCAATAACCGTGAAAACAACTAGAAAAAATCTAACCTGACTAAAGGTAATTACCGGCAAGCTGCTCATACTCTTTGATACTAAAACAATCCAATTTGAAAGTAGTGTGGCAATCCAAAGCAATATCTGTGCAATAGGTGTAGCCACTATGGCAAAAATGGCGCTTATAAACCCGATCACAGTGATTGGGGCAATAACTGGTGATACTAAGATATTTGCAGGGATGGTAATTAATGATAATTGTCCGGACAACATAACAACTACTGGGGTGCAAAAAATTGTTGCACTAATTGGAATTGAAATCACTTCAGCTAGCCATTTAGTCTTAATAAATTTACTTAAGTGGCTCTCCAAAGTGGGGGAAAAAATTAATATTCCGCTGGTGGCTAGGACTGATAATGCAAAACCTGGATCAATTGCCTGAAAGGGATCTAATGCAATTAACAGTGCGATCGCTGCACCTAAAGCTGATAGACCATAAGAGCGCTCAGCACGTGATCTTGCAATTAAAATTACTGCAGTCATTACGGCAGCTCTTAATACTGAGGGAGTCGGCCTAACCAAAAATATAAATAAGAGTAAGGTTATAAAGGTTACTTGCACTCTAAGCCTTACATTTGGCACAATAAATTGCAGCAACCAAAGTAGAAAAGCTGCCACTAATGCAAAATTAGCACCGCTAACAGCGGTCAGGTGAGATAAACCAACCTTTCTCATTTGAGCAGCAAATTCAAAACTCTGCAGTGAGGTATCGCCAATTACTAAACCGGGAATTAAAGCACCTGCATCAGTAGGCTTAGCCAATGATCTAAATTTCTCCCTTATATTGCTAGTCACCATAAATATCTCTCTAGGCTGACCCAATATATTTATCTCTCCCCTTGAAATTGCTAGGGCTGCAACTTTTCGCTCCTTACTTTTAATAATCTTAACCTGAGCTTGGATTTGTTGATCAATTAATAATTTTTCTTTCTTATCAAAGTAAAGCCTGACTGGTAAATCTATTATCTGCCCATCAATTTTAGTAAGCTTTAATAAACAACTGTAATCATCATATAATTTGCGAGATCCAACCACTCTTCCTTTTTTTAGGATTGGATCACTTTTAATAATACCCTCGATACTTACATCTGCATTTAATTTACTTAGTAATAGATCATTATTTAAAGCAGCCTGCCTCAGCGCCATTGCACCGCTTCCAGCCATTACTGCTATTAGTAGAATAGAAAATGATCTGCTTCGATAGATAACTGAAAAAATGATTAAACTAAAGATCAAGATAGCTTTTATACTAGGTATAAATCCAGTTAAGCCTGCCCCCAGCCATAAGGCGCTACCAATTGAAAGTAATCGGTAATCTATAAAACGCGCAGTAAGGCTTTGATCTCTTCGAATTTTACTCCGCCTAAACCCGATATCTTCTTTAACTCATCAACTGCATTAATTCGACCAGCCTTTGTGCGGTAATCAATAATTCGCTGCGCTGTTACCGGACCAATACCCGGCAACGTGTCTAGCTGAGCAATCGTTGCTCGATTAATATCTAACGGATTATCTGCAGTTATCTTTTTGGCAGCCACCTTGCCAGATACAGTTCTATTGCTACCAATTAATATCTGCTCACCATCAACTAGCACTCTTGCTAAATTAATATCACTTATATCAACACCTTTTAACTGCTGGCCAGCAGCTTCAAGGGCATCAACAACTCTTGATCCTGGTGGCAATTGATAGACACCTGGATTTTTAACCTTACCGGCAACATTAATTATTAATAAGGTAGTAACACTTTCGGTAGCTGCGGTAGGTATCTCTTGAATTACTACTGGCTCTGCTTGGGGGCGTGAATTTAAAAAGTAAAAGCCACCTAAGCCAACAGTTAAGGTAAGCAGAATAACTAACCCACGTTTTTGCTCTGGATTTATATTTAAATCAAACACTGGCCAATCAAATAATATTTTTCACATTTTTTACTCAACTATTGATATTTGTGGAAAACTTAAATATCTCTCTGTAGATCAACTGGATACTCGATCTCTTTAAGATGTTTTTTAAAGCTACGGGCGATTATAAAATCCTTTACTGGTTGGGGAATGTGATAGAACTTAATTGGCTTTACTTTCACAAATAACAGAATGAAGATTGCCCAAAACCCAATAAAGTAAGTAATGAGGGCCCAACTGATTAGCCCGCGCCCTTTTGCCCAAGCGAAAAAGAGCACAAAGGGAATTGCGATTAAATTTATTATCTCCATACCAGCCCTTCAAGTAGTGAGGTTACCCACTGCTTATAGTTAAACAAGGGGTACTGACAGTAGATTTATCCCATGAAAAACCCAGATGCAATAGTCATTGGCGCGGGCGTAGTGGGTGCTTGCTGCGCTCTTTCACTGACCAATGCTGGGCTTAAAGTACTAATTATTGATCGTGGTCCGGTGGCCAGTGGCACTACTGGTGCTGGTGAAGGAAATATCTTGGTCTCCGACAAGGGGCCAGGTGCTGAGCTAACCCTTGCGATTAGATCTAGAGATCTTTGGTTTGATATTAATACAGATATTGGTGGCGGCTTTGAACTTGAGGCAAAAGGTGGCGTAGTTGTATCAAGGAGTGCGAAAGGTATTTCAGATTTAAAGAAATTATCTGTACTGCAAAAAGAGAATGGTGTTGAGGTAATTGAATTAGATGGTGCAGGATTAAGAAAAATCGAGCCCTACCTATCGGAATCTGTTGAATATGGAGTTTTATATCCAGGAGATGCGCAGTGTCAACCAATGCTGGCAGCTGCTCAAATAATCAGAGCGGTTAAAAAGCGGGGTGGCTCGTTTATACAAGGTGAGAATGTAATTGCGATTAACTCTAATGCTGGTTCACTTATTGGGATTACTACTGATAAAAACAATTACTCCTGCCCAATTGTCATAAATGCAACTGGTACTTGGGCTGGTGAGATTGCAAAATTAGCTGGTTCACACCTGCCAATAATGCCGCGCCGAGGATTTATCTTAGTAACAGCTCCAGCACCAAAGATTGTCCACCATAAGGTGTATGACGCAGATTATGTGGCAAATGTGGCAAGTTCAGATGCAGATCTGCAATCCTCTGCAGTAGTTGAGGGAACTGCAAGTGGCACGATATTGATTGGCGCATCTAGAGAGCGAGTTGGTTTTAAGGCAGATTTAGATATTTCAATTCTTCGCCAACTAGCAAGACAGGCAATCTCATTATTTCCGGTACTAAGCAGTATTGGATTACTCCGTGCCTACCGTGGCTTTCGTCCATACGCACCAGATCATCTGCCAGTAATTGGTGAGGACGCAAATATTTCAGGGCTTTGGCACGCCGCCGGTCATGAAGGTGCAGGTATTGGTCTATCTCCAGCAACTGGTGAGTTAATTACAGCCCAAATCACTAACCAAAGCACATTTATAGATCCAACACCATTTTCACCAAAACGCTTTCAGGGGAGTGAGTATGTCGCAGTTTGATATTCAATTTACTTTTAATGGTGAAACGATAAGTGCAATTAGTGGCCAATCAGTTGGTGCAGCGCTACTTGCTGCCAAGCAGCGCACACTTCGTAAAACACGGTTTAATCAGAAGGGTCGAGGAGTGTTTTGTGGAATTGGAGTTTGCTTTGATTGTTTAGTAGTAATTGATGGAGCATCTAATCAACGGGCATGTATTACTGAGGTTATCTCTGGTATGAAGGTACAGACACAGGTGGGAACAAATGCATAACGTAGTAATTGTTGGCGGTGGCCCTGCTGGTTTAAGTGCCGCCCTCACCGCTGCTGTAGCAGGTGCACCAGTTTTATTGCTAGATAGCAATCCAAGATTAGGTGGTCAGTACTGGCGAACCCCAGCTGATAATTTTGGTGATCAAAATGAAAATCACTTTGATTTAGCTACTGGCTTAAAACTAATTAACAGTGTCAAAGCGCAATCAAATATCCAAGTTTTATCAGGAGCCCAAATTTGGAGCGCATCTCATAAAGATGGCGTAAGCACCTTAAGAGTTATTTACCAAGGATCTGAGAAGATTATTAATACCGGTAATCTAATTTTAGCAACAGGGGCGTATGATCGAAGCTTGCCATTTCCAGGTTGGGATATTCCTGGAGTTATGACTCCTGGTGGGGTGCAATCATTAATCAAAGGTCATGGCGTAGTTGCTGGTAAAAGAGTTGTTGTTGCAGGTAGTGGTCCATTTTTATTGCCAGTTGCTGCTGGTCTAGTAAAATCTGGCGCAGATGTGGTTGAGTTATTAGAGGCAAATAAATCCTGGCGCTGGGCCTCATCAATACTTGTGCTACTAGAAAATTTAAGCAAGATCAAAGAGGGTTTTTATTACATAGAAGCAATTAGCAAAGGTAAGGTGCGTGCCCGCTTTGGCCAAGCAGTTGTTGGTGCATATGCCGGCGAAAATGGTGAATTAGAATCAGTTGATATTGCCAAGATTGATCGTAACTTTAAGATTAAAAAGGTGAGAAATATTAAGTGTGATGTGGCAGCAATTGGTTGGGGTTTCACCGCCGACACCTCACTTGCTGGCGCACTAGGTTGTAAGCAGGTTGTGGCAAAGGATGAGAGTGTTGTTGTTTTGATAGATAGTAAGCAGCAAACCTCAATTACTGGTGTGTTTGCAGCGGGTGAAATAACTGGTATTGGTGGCTCTGAACTTTCAATGATCGAAGGTGAGATTGCTGGTAAATCAGCTGCAAAATTTGTTGGTTGTGCGGTAGATATTTCACGCTCAGATCTAATTATCCGAGCAAAGAAGCAAAGATTTGCCGCGGCATTGATAAAGGCATATCCAATTAAATCTGGTTGGAGATCTTGGCTAGATGAGCAAACAGTTCTCTGTCGATGCGAAGAGGTTGATCTAGCTGATCTGAAAGATTCAATTGTTGAGTTAGGGGCAACCGATTCACGTACTGCAAAGTTATTAACCAGGTGTGGCATGGGGTTATGTCAGGGGCGAATTTGTGGCCGCTTTGTTGTCGATCTAGTCGCAGATCAATTAAATATCTCACCAACTGATATAGATCGCATTGCTGCAGTTAGCCGGCCCATAATTACCCCAATCCCACTAGGCGTTTTAGCGGCGGGCGAATAAGGTTTGCCCATGACAACTAATAAGCCTTGGCATGGAGTATTAACTGCAACCGCACTCCCATTTAAATCAGATTTATCTGTTGATTATGATAAGTATGCTGATCATATTAAATGGCAGGCTGCTAATGGTGTGCATGGCGCAATTCCAAATGGCTCACTTGGTGAGTACCAAGTCTTAACTCCAGAGGAGCGGAGTAAAGTATTAAAGACAGCACTTGATGCCGCCCCTGCTGGTTTTAGTGTTGTGCCAGGCGTTGCTGCATATGGCGCCGCTGAGTCATGTAGATGGACAGAGCAAGCAGCTCAGATGGGCGCAAAGTGCGTAATGTTGTTACCACCTACTGCCTACCGTGCCAATGATGATGAGGTTGTTGCCCACTATAAAGAGGTAAGCAAGGTTGGCCTTCCAATAATTGCCTATAACAATCCATTTGATACCAAGATTGATCTAACTCCACAATTAGTCGCTCGAATTGCAGATGCAGCTGAAAATGTTGTAGCAATCAAAGAGTTCTCTGGTGATGTCCGCAGAGTCTGGCAATTACACCACTACGCACCTCGAATTGAAGTCTTAGTTGGCGCAGATGATGTACTACTTGAGTTATCAACTGGTGGAGTAGTTGGTTGGATTGCAGGGTTTCCAAATGCCCTACCTAAAGAGTCTGTTGAGTTATATAACCTCTGTCTTGCTGGAAAGTATGAAGAGGCAAAGCCAATTTATGCAGCAGTTCATAATCTATTTCATTGGGATAGCCGCAAGGAGTTTATTGTGGCAATAAAGGTAGCGATGGATGCGGTTGGTCGTTATGGCGGCCCAACCAGACTGCCACGGCTGCCACTTCCAGCAGTAGATCTTGCTCAGTTAAATAAAGATATTCAGCAAGTACTTAATTTCTATAAAAACAGAAAATAAAGTTAGATGAAAAACAGTTTGCGCACCGTTACAACGGTTGAATCGCATACTGAAGGAATGCCCACTCGAGTTGTAACTAGTGGGGTCGATGAGATTCCTGGAAAAACTATGTTTGAAAAGCGGCTCTACTTTATGGAGCACATGGATCACATTCGCCAGTGGTTAATGTTTGAACCCCGTGGGCATCCGGCAATGAGTGGTGCAATACTGCAAAAGCCAACTAGAGCAGATGCTGACTGGGGTGTTATCTTTATTGAAGTATCTGGCTGTCTACCAATGTGTGGTCATGGCACGATTGGTGTAGCAACAGTTTTAGTGGAGAAGGGTTTAGTACCAGTTGTTGAACCAATTACAACAGTTAGCCTTGATACACCAGCTGGATTAGTTGTTGTGGATGTGCAGGTTAAAAATGGTAAAGCTGAGAAAGTAACTTTGACCAATGTTCCATCATTTTCATATCAATTAGATCAAATAGTTGATGTGCCTGGATATGGCAAAATTAAATACGACATGGCATTTGGTGGAAACTTTTATGCAATTATCCCAATCGATCGAGTTGGTATTGAGTTCAAGCATGAGAATGGCCCGAAGTTTTTAACAGCTGGTCTTGCAATCAGTGATGCCATAAATCAGCAAAACAAACCTATTCATCCAGAGAATCCAGATATTGCGATCTGTCACCATATTGATTTTATTTTTCCTGGCAAAAACTCACTTCACTGGAAGAATGCGATGGCAATTTACCCAGGATGGTTTGATCGCTCCCCTTGTGGAACTGGAACAAGTGCTCGGCTTGCTCAAATGGTTGCTCGTGGTGAGTTTAAAGATAGCGATGTATTAATTAATGAATCTTGGATTGGCTCACAATTTGAAGGCCGAGTTAAGGAGCACACAACTGTTGCACACCTACCAGCAATTATTCCAACTGTTACTGGCCGGGCTTGGATTATGGGTGAGGCAACTTGGGTATTAGATCCAGCAGATCCTTTCCCAAATGGATTTACTGCTTAGTTATTTAAGTATTTTACTTTTAACATTTATAACTCTTTTTCCACAACTACAAATCTAAGTAGAGAAGTTAGAGCATCTCAATCTTTCGAGCAAGTGCCCCACCAACCATTGCATGCAACTTAGTTCCTTCAGGTAAATACTCTTCAGAGATAATCTCTCCCTGCTCATGAACTGCGCTAACTAAATCACCTCGGTTAAATGGAATTATCGCCCTAATCTCAACCTTTGGCTTGGGCAATGCTGCTTCAACCGCCTTAACCAATGTTTCTACTCCATACCCAGTTCGAGCAGAGATTGCATATGCATTACTTTCTTTTCTAAGTAACTCCATTAAAACCTCTGGCGCAGCCACATCCGCTTTATTGATTGCGATGATCTCCATAATCTCACCGCCCCCAATCTCATTTATTACCTGCCTAACCGCGCGCAGTTGTTCAAATGGATCTGGATGGGCACCATCAACCACATGGACAATCAGATCAGACTCTGAAACCTCTTCCAGGGTTGATTTAAATGCTTCAACTAATTGATGTGGAAGGTGTCTAACAAAGCCAACAGTGTCAACTAATGTATAGATGCGACCATCACTACTTTCAGTCTTGCGAACAGTTGGATCTAAGGTTGCAAATAATGCATTCTCAACTAAAACATCAGCTCCAGTTAATCGATTTAATAAAGATGATTTCCCAGCATTTGTGTAGCCAGTAATTGCAACAGATGGGATGTTGTTTCTTCTTCTCTCACTACGCTTAGTATCTCTAGAGATTTTCATCTCCTTAATCTCCCGGCGTAGCTTTGACATCTTGTCATTAATTCTGCGTCGATCTGTCTCTATCTTTGTTTCACCAGGACCACGTCCACCAATACCACCGGCTTGGCGAGAGAGTGATTCACCCCAACCGCGAAGCCTTGGCAACATATATGACATCTGCGCTAACTCAACCTGCGCCTTACCCTCTCTACTCTTTGCATGTTGGGCAAAAATATCTAATATCAAAGCGGTTCGATCAATTACTTTTACCTTAACCTTTTGTTCTAAAGTTCTAAGTTGAGCAGGAGATAACTCACCATCACAAACCACAGTGTCAGCCCCAGTTGCCACCACCGCTTCCCTGACCTCTTTAACCTTTCCAGAACCAATAAATGTGGCGGAGTCTGGTTTGTCACGGCGCTGAATTAGCGCCTCCATTACTTGTGATCCAGCAGTCTGGGCAAGAGCAGCTAACTCCTTAATTGAGTTATCAGCATCTTTAGCACTTCCTTCAATCCAAACTCCAACTAAGACAACCTTTTCAAGACGCAATTGCCGATACTCAGCATCGGAGACATCTTGTAACTCAGTTGATAGGCCACTAACTCGGCGAAGTGCTTGTCGGTCCTGTAGATCTTGGTTATCACTTGCAGGATTTTCAGTTAATTCATAATCTGCAACTGCTTGTGCGTTCTCTCTAATTAAGGTATCAATATCAATTTCAAGGCCATCATCTTTGCCAAATTTTGCATCACTCACAAATATTGATCCAACTCAACCTCTTTAACTAACTCAGCTGCTCCAGTTAAAGTTGCGTTGTTATGGCCATCAATTTCAACTACTAATTTTCCACCAGGTGGATTAATAATCCACTTAATTGGAACTCTTTTTTTCTTTTCAATTGTGGCAGCAAGTGCAATGGCGCAAATTCCAGTTCCACAAGATTGCGTCTCCCCTACTCCTCGCTCATAAACTCGCATATTTATCTCACCATTTTCTAAAAACTGTGCAAACTCGACATTAACTCCATCTGGATACTCATCCGCTGGTGAAACCTGTGGCGCAGTTTTTAAATCTCCAATTTTTACTAAATCATCGGTAAAGACAACTGCATGTGGGTTTCCAACATCAATATTAAATCCGCGATAGGAATTACTATTCGCCTGCACTGCAATCTCACCTGGTACTTGAGATACTTGTCCCATATTTACCGAAATATCCCCAACCTCTGGAACTGCTAAAAACTTTTTACCCGCTCTAGTATTTATTGCATAAATACCACTTGGTTGATATCCACGATCGGTTAAATACCTAGCCATTACTCTAATTCCATTGCCACACATCTCTCCAACAGAGCCATCTGCATTGGAGTAATCCATAAACCAGGTGCCGTCTTTTTTAATTATCTTAATAAATCCATCACTTCCAACACCACTTTTACGATCACAGATTTTTTTTATTTGCTCAGGTGTAAATTTAATCTTGTCATCTTCATCAAATACCAGCACAAAATCATTGTGTGTACCGTGACCGTAGGTAGCTTGAACCATTAATTAATACTAGCCAAGAGCTTTTCAAGTCGGGCAGTCATTGGCTCTGGTGCAAGCCACTTAATTCGCATATCTTTAGAGAACCAGGTCTCCTGCCTTCTAGCATAAGCACGGGAAACCCGCTTAGTCTCCTCCTTTGCAAATGCCTCATCTGATTGATCAGCTAAGTAATTCATTATCTGGCTATAACCAAGTGCCATCTTCGCAGTGCTTGCTTGAGCAAGCCCATCACGCATTAAATGCTTAACCTCATTAACAAAACCTTTAGCCCACATATCCTCTACTCGCTTATCAATTTTTTGATCAAGATTTTGCCTATCTAATACCAAACCAAACTGTTTTGCATCTGGATACTTACTACTTTCCTGCCTTGGCAGATTTGCAGTAAATGGTTTGCCAGTTAACTCAATAACCTCAAGTGCTCTAATTACCCGCCGAATATTCTCCTTTGGAATTGCCATTGCTGCTGCCGGATCTGCCTTAGCTAATCTCTCATGCATTAAATCATTACCAAGCCGCTCAGCCTCATCGGTAATTCTTTGGCGAAGTGCTGCATCTGTATCTGGAAAATTTAAATCATCTAAAATTGCTTTAATATAAAGGCCAGTACCGCCAACTACAATTACTGATTTACCCTCGGCTAATAGCTGATCAATCTTGCCTCTAGCAACGCCCTGATACCAAGAAACATTTGCATCATCTTTAATATTTAAAATATCAATTAAATGATGGGCTACTCCTTGGCGTTCCCCAGTTGTTAATTTTGCGGTACCGATATCCATGCCCTTATATAGCTGCATTGAGTCAGCATTAATAACTTGGGCATCTATCTCTTTAGCTAGAGCAACCGCCAAATCACTTTTACCCGTTGCAGTAGCACCACATATAACAATTAAACTCATTTAAAATTACAACGACTTAAGTGAGGCCAAGGTTGGAATGCCTAATAAAATCTTCCTATCTTGGTTATCTTCAACCCAGGTGGCGTGTGCATCCCCGCCCTTGGTTTTCTTAACATTAATTGGCGCACCTGCCACAATATGATTTGCAAATGCTTCAACTACTTTAACCTCAACTAAATCACCAGGGCGAGCACTCTTTGCAGTATTATCAAAGTGGGTAAGCCGAAAATCAGCACTTCGCCCATTCATGCGATTTTGATCAAGATCATGTCTGCCCTCATGGCCAGAAACTAATAACTCAACAGTTTTACCAATTAATTTCTCATTCTCACTCTTTGAAATTTCCTGCTGAATTTTATGTAATTGGTTATAACGGCCTGCCATTACATCATCTGCAATCTGATCAGCCATTGCAGCTGCTGGTGTTCCAGGCCGCTTTGAGTATTGGAAGGTATAGGCAGCTGAGAATCTTGCCTGCTTTACTAATTTAATTGTGTCATCAAAATCAGCATCACTCTCACCTGGAAAACCAACAATAATGTCGGTAGTAATAGCTGCATCCGGCATTGCCCGCCTTACCTTTTCCAGAATTCCTAGGTATCGATCGGCTCGGTATGAACGACGCATTGCCTGTAATACCTTGTCACTTCCAGATTGCAACGGCATATGTAGATGAGGCATAACATTTTTACTCTCTGCCATCGCCTCAATTACATCATCAGTAAAATCTCTAGGGTGTGGTGACATGAACCGTACTCTTTCAAGCCCATCAACCTTTGCGCACTCCTTAAGTAATTTGGCAAAAGCAGTGCGATCACCAAAATCAACACCATAGGCGTTAACATTTTGGCCAAGTAAGGTTATTTCAATAACTCCTTGATCAACTAAGGCCCTAACCTCACTCATAATTTCACTAGCTGGTCGATCTTTTTCAATTCCGCGAAGTTGGGGCACTATGCAAAATGTGCAGGTGTTGTTGCAGCCAACTGAGACTGAGACCCAGGCAGAAAATGCTGAATCTCTTTTAACTGGCAGAGTTGATGGAAAGTGCTCTAATGATTCCTTTATCTCAACCTGGGAGGCCTCTTCAACCCTTGCTCGCTCAAGCAGAATTGGTAGTGAGCCAATGTTGTGAGTACCAAAGACCACATCAACATATGGTGCGCGCTTAATAATTGCATCTTGATCCTTTTGCGCCATGCAGCCACCTACTGCAATTTGAAAGTTTGGATCACTCTTTTTGCGAGGTGCTAAAAACGAGAGATTTCCATAAAGTTTATTATCGGCATTCTCTCTAACTGCGCAGGTATTAAAAACCACTAAATCTGGCTGAGAGTTGGCTAATGCTTGGGTGTAGCCGGCATCAAGTAGCAACCCAGCTATTCGCTCAGAGTCATGGACATTCATCTGACATCCATAGGTTTCAACTACAAAGGTAGGCATTAGCCAATTCTACTTGCTAATTAACGCTGGTTAACTCCCGCATAATTCGTCCGCAAACTCCATGGCCATAACCTTTACGGGCTAATAGCCCAGAGATTCGCCTATATACAACCTCTGGATCTAAGTGAGAAATTGAGTTGTATTTTCGCTCTGCTAATAAAAATGCTTGAGCGTACTCAGCCTCATCATCAATCTCTTCAATAACCTCATTGATTATGTCCTGGGAGACGCCTTTAGTGCGAAGCTCACCAGCTATAACTCGCTTACTTAATTTCTTCGCCCGCTGCCTTGACTCTGACCACAGCTTGGCAAACTCAAGATCATTTAATAAACCTTGCAGCTCAAGTGAATCTAAAACTGCATTGGCATTATCTAAGTCAACCCCACGCTTTAATAATTGTTTATATAACTCATCCCTACTCTTAGCGCGAGGGGCGAGAGCGTATAACGCAATCGACATCGCCTCTGAGTAGGGATCAGCTACTACCTCTTGAGATTTCTTCAAGGTATTTTTAAATGAGTTAGAGATTAGAACTCAACATCCGCGGTTGCCTCATCGACAGCTGCTACCAAGGCAGGATCTACCTCAGCTGGCACATATGAAGCACGGATTTTGGTTTCAATATCATTTGCTAGATCTGGATTATCAATTAAGAAGGCACGGGCATTCTCTTTGCCCTGTCCTAGTTGATCACCCTCATAGGTGAACCAGGCGCCAGATTTCTTAACGATTCCGA
>JAEMTE010000057.1 GCA_016462445.1 Candidatus Nanopelagicus sp.
CAATTGCAGTTGCAACAACTGGTGTGCCACAAGCTTGGGCTTCAAGTGCTACTAAGCCAAATGATTCACTATAACTTGGCACGCATACTAAATCACTTGCGCGATACCAATCAGGTAATAACTCTCTTGATACTGGTTCAATAAAGTGGGTTACATCATCAATCTTTAAAAACTTAGCTAACACCTTTAAACTTTCTAACTCATTAACCCCACTGCCTGAGGCCCCACCCATAATTACTACTGCAAGCTTTGCCTTTAGATGTGGTGAGTGGGTAACCATCTCAGATACAGCACGCAGCAAAACATCAGGGCCCTTATGGGGTTGAATTCTGCCAACAAATGTCAACATGATCGCATCCGGTGCAATATTTAATTTAACCCTTGCCGCGCTTTTGCCACTACCTGGTGAGAAGGTTTGTAGGTCAACTCCAGGAGCAACAACAAAAACATTATCTGGGCAGGCATCATAAAGTGATACTAAAGAGGCTGCCTCAGCATCTGTATTGGCAATTAATCCAGTTGAGGCTTTAACCACCTGCTCCTCACCAATTGCTCTAGTTTGTGGCTCAGGTTTTTCACTATCGGCTAAATTTAAATTCTTAACCTTTGCAGTGGTGTGCATAGTGTGAATTAAAGGAATACCGGTGCGCTCTGAAACCATCCACCCTAATTGACCTGAGATCCAGTAGTGAGAGTGCAGCAGTGAGTAGTAATCATTTGGTAATTGTTTTTGGTAATTCATAAATGAGCTAGTTAGGGCGCCTAGTTGGCTAGGTAGCTCCTCTTTGGATAATCCTTCAAAGGGGCCGGCAACTAAATGCTTAACATTAACTCCATCTGCAATCTCAACTGTCTCTGGCAGATTTGGATGGTTTGCTCTAGTAAAAATATCAACATTAACACCTGCTTGGGCCATCTTCTTTGCACTCTCAACCACATAAACATTCATGCCACCGGCGTCGCCAATACCTGCTTGATCAAGGGGTGAGCTGTGCACCATCAAGGTTGCGATCTTTGATTTCTTATTTGCTGGCATAGGGTAATTCTAACTTAACTTTTAGATATTAAATCTTGGCAATTACCTCACCAATTACGCTTCCTGCCCCATATATCTTCACGCTCTCATCCGGCATCGCAACACCCCAGCGTTTAAAAACCTCCATAATAATTGGTGCAACTGGTCGCCATGAGCCATCAATAATCTTTATCGCAATCACTCTGCCATCAGCTAATGCGCAAACCTCAACTCCTTCTGCTCCCTCCTTCATAAATAATCCAGGAACGCCCTTCATCATTCGAGTGGTTAATCGCCCCTCACCTGCTACTAACTCTGGATATGTTGTGGCGGCCTTAACTATTTGCTTATAAATTGGTTGATCTGATTTAACTAGAGCTTGTATCGCCCTTGCTAAACCAGTTAATGAGATTGCAAATAAGGGAGCACCGCAGCCATCAAAGGTTGAAGTACTCACCTTCTCACCAGCTAGTAATTCAATCTCACTCTTTATCGCAATCTGCAATGGGTGGTTCATCTCTAAATAGGAGTCCATATCCCAGCCATTTATCTTGCAGGTTAAAAGCATCCCAGCATGTTTGCCACTACAGTTTTGAGTAAATTG
>JAEMTE010000004.1 GCA_016462445.1 Candidatus Nanopelagicus sp.
ACCATTGTCATATTGCGTCCCTCTTGCTTTGGCGCAAACTCAACAATTGCTACTTCGGCTAACTCTTCAGCAATCTTTTGCAATAACCGATATCCCATCTCTGGACGAGATTGCTCACGTCCGCGAAACTGAATAGTTACCTTCACCTTGTCGCCACCCATCAAAAACCTCTCAATATGATTACGTTTTGTTTCGTAATCATGAGGTTCAATCTTTGGTCGAAGCCGCATCTCTTTCACAACTATGTGTGTCTGATTTTGTCTTGCTTCCCGAGCTTTCTGCGCGATTTCGTACTTATACTTTCCGAAATCCATTATTTTGCAGACCGGTGGAACGGCATCTGGTGATATTTCGACGAGATCTAAACCGATCTCCTCCGATAACTTAAGCGCTTTAGCTATTGCTGTTACGCCAAGCTGTTCACCTTGATATCCAATCAACCGAACTTCAGGAACGCGAATTCGATCATTGATACGTGGTTCTGTGCTGATAATTTCTCCTTGCTGTTTCGCTTAGATTGTTAGGCATTACACAAGCGAAAGACAGCCGCGCTTCATAAGAAGCAACCAGTTCACCGAAGCGAAGTAGGTGGGAGCGTATGCATCCACTTGATGGCGCAATAGTAGCGAAGGTAGTAAAAAGAGTGAAATCAGTCATCTTTCGAGCATAAATTGATGGCCAAGGTAAGTTAAAAGTGATAACCCCGTAGGCTAAGCACATGCGTAAGCCAAAGGAAGAAGTACAGTCAATAACTACTGCTCAAAGTAGCCTGACAAATGACCAATCAGTAAGGCAGCGCAGATACTTCATTTCTATGATGATTAGAACAATTTGTTTTATTTTAACTGTCGTACTACCTAGTCCATTCCGTTGGATCGCATTAGTTGGCGCAGTTACTCTGCCTTACATTGCAGTTGTAGTAGCTAATGCGGGCCGAGAAACTATTAAAATGGATGCAATCTTTACGCCAAAGCGTAAGCGATTAAATTAACTCTCCTTGCAGGTTCTGTCTCTCAAATAAATCAAAGTAGAGACCACGCTTTTCAACTAGCTGATCATGAGTTCCCCGCTCGACAATCTCACCCTTATCAAGTACTAATATTTGATCCGCTGCCGCAATAGTAGATAGGCGGTGTGCAATCACAATACTAGTCCGGCCAATTAGCGCCTCTTTTAGTGCCGCCTGCACCATTGCTTCATTCTCAGAATCTAGATGAGCAGTTGCCTCATCTAAAATAACTATGCTTGGTTGCTTCAATAATAATCTGGCGATTGCAAGCCGTTGTTTCTCACCTCCTGATAAGCGATGGCCGCGCTCACCAACAACGGTATCTAAGCCATTTGGAAGTGAGGTAATAAAATCCCAGATTCGAGCAGAGCGGCAAGCTGCCTCAATTTCAGCAAGTGTTGCACCAGATTTTGCATAACGCAGATTTACTAAAATCGTGTCATGAAACATATGAGAGTCTTGGGTAACGACACCAATGCAATGGCGCAAGGATTTAATTGTGTAATCACGAATATCCACGCCATTAATCGAAATCACTCCACTGCTTACATCATAAAGTCTGGGAATTAAGCTACTAATGGTGCTCTTGCCGGCACCAGATGGCCCAACTATTCCGGTTAATGTGCCAGGGGCAGCGGTAAAAGATATTTTCTTTAGAACCTGTCCACTGCTTACCATCTCTGGCTTTGCCGCAATCTCAAGTGAGGCGAGTGAGATCTCCTCTGCCTTTGGATAGAAAAAAGAGACATCTTCAAACTTTAAATCTGGTTTTAAACTTACTAAATCCTTTGCAGCTTTAGCGTCAATAACCATTGGCTGTAGATCTAAAACCTCAAACACTCTCTCAAAAGAAACTAAAGCACTCATCACATCAACTCTCACATTAGATAACGCGGTTAATGGTCCATACAACCTGGCAAGTAATGCTGTAATGGCCAGCAAAGTTCCAACCGTTAACTCACTATTAATGGCCAGATGTCCACCAATTCCATAAGCAACCGCTGTGGCAACTGCTGCAATCGAGGTTAAAGCAATGAAGAAAATTCGATTTAGCATTGCTATTGAAATACCAATATCTGCAACCTTACGTGCCTTTACCGCAAAATCATCTTTTTCTTTTTTTGGATCCCCATAAAGTGAGACCAGTAAAGCACCCGAAACATTAAACCGCTCAGTCATATTTGCTGACATCTGAGCATTTATATCAAAAGACTGCCTTGTATAGCCTTGTAGCTTTCGACCAACCCATTTTGTCGGAAGCAGAAATACTGGGAGCAGTACGAGAGAAACTAAAGTAATCTGCCAGGAAAGAGTAAACATTGTTATTGCAACCAGAATTAAACTTAAAAGATTAC
Source organism: Candidatus Nanopelagicus sp. (assembly GCA_016462445.1). Lineage (GTDB taxonomy): Bacteria > Actinomycetota > Actinomycetes > Nanopelagicales > Nanopelagicaceae > Nanopelagicus. The sequence goes on from JAEMTE010000004.1 coordinate 2,365, forward strand.
TAATCACCCCAGATAAAGTTGAGGTAAAGGCCTGTTGTGCTCCGATTACATCAGAATTAAGTCTGGAGATCAGCGCCCCGGTCTGGGTTCTAGTAAAGAAGGCAATTGATTGTTTTTGAACATGTTCAAATATCTGCTTTCTCAGATCATAAATAAGGCCTTCACCAATTCGGGAAGAAAACCACCTACCAGCCATACTAAATAGAGCATCCATTACCGCGATCACACCAACTGCGAAAGCTAACTTTGTAACTAACTCTGCGTTCTTTGGAATCACGCCATCATCAATCAATTTTCGTAGTAAAAGTGGTGTTGCAATTATTAGAAATGCGTCAATAACAACTGTAATTAGAAAAAAAGTAAGCGAGACCTTATATGGAATAGCAAACTTGGCGATGCGCTTTAAAGTACCTGGCTTTAGCTTCTGATTCTTAACAGATTGATCTTGAGTCAAAGATCTGAAGGACATCCAAGTTGCATGCATTGACATAAGACAACCTTAGTGAGGTCTATAATAAAATTTAAACAGTAAATCCAATCGAGCGTAATTGTTCACGCCCATCATCAGAAATTTTATTCGGACCCCAAGGTGGTAGCCAAACCCAGTTGATTTTCACATCTGAAGTTATATCAGCTAGAACCTGCCGAGTTTGATCCTCAATTACATCTTGCAATGGGCATGCAGCAGAGGTTAATGTCATATCAAGGGTTGCAATATTATTTTCATCTAACCGCATGTCATAAACTAAGCCAAGATCAACTACGTTAATACCAAGCTCTGGATCAATTACATCCTTCATCGCCTCTGTTACATCATCAATAGTTGTACTCATCTGCTAATCCTATGCCATCACTTGCGCAGAAGCATCTTTAAATGCCATCCAACCGAGTAGGGCGCATTTAATTCGGGCTGGAAACTTAGATACGCCAGCAAATGCCACACCATCCTCTAGTAAGTTCTCATCCCCCACTGACTGTCCCTTGCTCTGCATTAACTCTACAAAAGCGTCAAGAATCTTTATTGCCTCTTGATAGCTCTTACCAATTAATAGCTCACTCATCACTGAGGCACTTGCCATTGATATTGAGCAGCCAATCCCATCCCAGGAAATCTCCTTAACTATCTGCCCGCTCATTAATAAATTAAGAGTTACTTCATCACCGCAACTAGGGTTGTTGTGATGGACTTGAATATCTTTCTGCTCTGATAATCCTTTATGTTTAGGCGACTTATAGTGATCAAGAATTACCTCTTGATAGAGTGAATCTAACTCCATTACTTTCCCACCTTGAAGTAAATTTTAACCTGCTCAATTGCTGCAAGAAGAGCGGTGATATCAGATGAGTCGTTATATAAATGAAATGATGCTCTAGTAGTGCCTACTAAATTAAGTTTGCGCATCAACGGCCAGGCGCAGTGATGGCCTGTTCTGACTGCAATTCCATACTGATCAAGAACCTGTCCAACATCATGGGGGTGCACGCCATCGACTGTGAAGGAGACAACTCCGCCACGATCTTTCATATCAAGTGGGCCAATTACATCTACCCCAGATATTTTAGAAATACCATCTAGTAATTGCTTAGTTAAATCCGCTTCATGCCCTGCAATCTTTTCCATGCCAACCATATTTAAATAATCAATTGCAGCTGATAACCCAACAGCTTGTGCCATATTAGGAACTCCTGCTTCAAATTTTCTAGGAGCTTTTGCCCAGGTTGCCCCCTCCATACTTACTGAATCAACCATTGAACCACCAAATAATGCCGGCTCAAGCTTCTCTAATAATTCTGTTCTACCCCAAAGAATTCCAACTCCAGTTGGACCTAAAGCTTTGTGGCCAGAGAATGCTAGAAAATCAACATCTAATTTTTTAACATCAACTGCAAAGTGGGGTGCTGATTGACAGGCATCTAGTACTACCACTGCGCCAACAGCATGTGCTGCCTTAGTAATCTCAGTCAGAGGCACAATTGTTCCAAAAACATTTGACTGATGGGTTATTGCAACAACTTTAGTCTTCTTATTAATTAGCGTATCGATATTAGAAGTATCTATTCTGCCATCCTTTGTGATAGAAAACCAGCGCAATTTTGCACCAGATCTCTTAGCCAGTTGTTGCCACGGAATTAAATTAGCGTGGTGCTCCATCTCAGAGACCACAATCTCATCTCCGGCAGATACATTAAACTTAGAATCAGGGTTACCTAATGAGTAGGCGATCATATTTAAAGACTCGGTGGCACTTTTGGTAAAAATTACCTCATCAGTTTTTGCGCCAATAAAATTAGCAAGATTCTCTCTGGCAGATTCATAAGCCTGCGATGCCTCTTCAGCTAGTAGGTGTGCACCACGGTGAACAGCAGAGTTAATTGTTCGATAAAAATTAGATTCAGCAGCAATTACTGACTCTGGCTTTTGCGAGGTAGCACCATTATCTAAGTAGATTAAAGGATTATCACCGCGCACCTTGCGATGGAGAATAGGAAAATCCTTCTTGTATTTAGATAGATCTACACTCATTGTGTATTACGCAGTTATGTACTCTGCGTAACCCTTCTCCTCAAGCTTGTCCGCAAGCTCTGGTCCACCCTCTTCAACAATTTTGCCATTAGCAAATACATGCACATAATCAGGCTTTATGTAACGAAGAATTCTGGTGTAGTGGGTGATTAACATAACCCCAAGATCAGAGTTAGCCTTTACGCGATTTACACCTTCAGAAACAATTCGAAGTGCATCAACATCAAGACCTGAATCTGTCTCATCTAAAATTGCAATCTTTGGCTTTAGTAACTCCATCTGCAAAATCTCATGACGCTTTTTCTCCCCGCCTGAGAAGCCCTCATTAACATTTCGCTCTGAAAAATCAGTATCCATATTTAATGAAGCCATAGCAGCTTTAACCTCACCAACCCAGGTGCGAACCTTTGGTGCCTCACCACGGATTGCAGTAACTGCAGTTCTTAAGAAGTTAGATACTGAGACACCTGGTACCTCAACTGGGTACTGCATTGCAAGAAATAATCCAGCCTTTGCTCGTTCATCAACACTCATCTCAAGTACATCTGCGCCATCTAAAGTTACAGATCCTTCAGTAATAATGTATTTAGGATGACCTGCAATTGAGTATGCAAGGGTTGATTTACCAGAACCATTTGGTCCCATAATTGCATGGGTCTCACCAGATCGAATTGTTAGATCTACACCTCGTAAAATCTCTTTATTTCCAGCATCGGTTAACACACTTACCTGCAAGTTCTTAATCTCTAATACGCTCATTTTTATCTCCTATGTTGTTGGGTTAACTGATTACTACTTTGTTGCCATCGCGCTTTACATTAAAGGCCTTTAACGCTTCAGTTGCTGGTGGGGTAAGTGCCTGCCCGGTACGCAAATCAAACTCTGCTCCATGTAGCCAACACTCAATTTTTGTTCCAGTAACTTCGCCCTCAGAAAGAGAGGCCTCAGAATGTGTGCAGGTATCTGCAATTGCGAAAACTTCATCCCCTACTCGGGTAACACAAACTGCTGTGCCATTTACCTCAATAGCAACTGGCTTACTATCAACTAGAGAATCAAAAGCTAACTCACTCATTACTCTCCTACCTTTGCTAGCTCATCATCAATTCTGCCCATCAATCGCTCTTCTAACTCTTCACTCTTTAATTTACTTACAATCTCAGCAAAGAAGCCACGAATAACTAATCTGCGAGCAATATCGGAAGGGATTCCCCGTGATTGCAGATAAAACAGTTGCTCATCATCAAAGCGACCAGTTGTGCTGGCATGGCCTGCGCCAATAATCTCACCGGTTTCAATCTCTAAATTCGGAACCGAGTCAGCACGAGCACCATCTGTTAGTAAAAGATTTCGGTTTAACTCATATGTATCAGTTCCATCTGCACCTTTATGAATAAACACATCCCCAATCCATACCGTACGCGCATCATTACCAGCTAATGCTCCCTTGTAATTAACCCTAGATTTTGCATTTGGCACATTGTGATCAACATGGATGCGATGCTCTAGATGCTGTCCATCGGTTGCAAAGTAGATTCCATATAGATCAGCAAAGGCACCGGGACCAGTAAATTCAACAGTTGGACTAATACGTACAACTGAACCACCAATTGAAACTACGTAAGAGGTGAATTGTGCATCCTTGGCAATAATTGCATGGTGTTGGCCAACATGAACAGCATCTCTATCCCACTCCTGCAAGGTAATAAAATTAAGACTAGCGCCAGCAGCTAGTGAAATTTCAATCTCTTCTCCAATCTGAGCTGAACCATTATTTTCAATAATTACAGTTGCTCTGCTATTTACACCAGCTTGAATTACCAATCTGCTCAGTTCAGCAGTGTTACCACAACTACGTTTTAAAAAGATTGGCTCGCTTAGCTCAATATCCTTATCAATACTGAGTAAGGAGATCTTTTTAACATTTTGGCGAATTCGATTTGTAACCACATCATTTGATGCGTAGCCAGGTGGAAACTCGGCAGCATCTGGAGTAGTAAGTGATACGCCAGCAGCAAGGGCTGCTTTACTGGAGATAGAAATATGATCAGCAACATCTAATGAAAGATCATGTAATCCAGCAAGCCGCTTTAGCGGAGTAAAGCGCCACTCCTCTTCCCGACCATGTGGGGTTAGGTAATTACTAGTTAATAAACTCATTAACCAACTGCGCCTTCCATTTGCATTTCAATAAGTCGATTTAATTCAAGGGCATACTCCATTGGTAGCTCCTTAGCGATTGGCTCAATAAAGCCACGGACAATCATCGCCATCGCCTCATCCTCACTTAAGCCACGAGACATTAAGTAAAAGAGTTGGTCATCACTGATTTTAGAGACTGTCGCCTCATGTCCCATAGAGACATCATCTTCGCGAACATCAACATAAGGATATGTATCAGAGCGAGAAATAGTGTCAACAAGTAAGGCGTCACATTTAACTGTGCTCTTAGAGTGATGCGCACCTTTTTCAACTTTTACTAAACCACGGTATGAGGTTCGACCACCACCTCGTGCCACTGATTTAGAGATAATTGTTGATGATGTGTAAGGGGCGGCATGAACCATCTTTGCACCAGCATCTTGATGTTGTCCCTCACCAGCAAAGGCGATTGAAAGTGTCTCACCCTTTGAGTGTGGTCCCATCAACATAACAGCTGGATACTTCATGGTTACCTTAGATCCGATGTTGCCATCGATCCACTCCATAGTGGCTCCCTCAGCACATGTTGCTCGCTTTGTTACCAAGTTATAAACATTGTTTGACCAGTTTTGAATAGTTGTGTAACGAACTCGAGCATTTTTCTTTACAATAATTTCAACAACTGCTGAGTGCAATGAATCAGATGAATAAATTGGCGCAGTACAACCTTCAACATAGTGAATATATGAATCCTCGTCAGCGATGATTAAGGTGCGCTCAAACTGGCCCATATTCTCAGTATTAATTCGAAAGTATGCCTGAAGTGGAATATCAACCTTTACACCCTTTGGTACATAAATAAATGAACCACCAGACCAAACAGCGGTATTAAGGGCGGCAAATTTGTTGTCACCAACTGGAATTACCGTTCCAAAGTACTCTTTAAATAGATCACCATGGGTGCGTAGTGCAGTATCGGTATCAAGAAATAGCACACCCTGCTTCTCTAAATCTTCCCGGATTGAGTGGTAAACCACCTCAGACTCATATTGAGCAGCAACACCAGAAACTAAACGTTTTTTCTCTGCCTCTGGAATACCAAGTCGATCGTAGGTATTTTTAATATCATCTGGCAGATCTTCCCAAGAGGTAGCTTGCTTCTCAGTTGAGCGCACAAAGTATTTGATTGTGTCAAAGAAAATTCCACTTAAATCTGATCCCCAACTTGGCATTGGCTTCTTATCAAATAAACCTAAACCTTTTAAGCGAAGATCAAGCATCCATTGTGGCTCACTCTTCTTAGCTGAGATATCACGAACAACCTCTTCATTAAGGCCGCGGCGACTATTTGATCCAGCATCAGTTTTATCTGACCAGCCGTACTCATACTTTCCAATACCTTCTAATTCTGGATGGGCGATTTGGGTCATGAGCGTGCTCCTTCTTTCGTTTTGGATTTACGTTTTTGGGAATTATTTGCAGGGATAAATGTGGTGCAAACACCATCACCGTGGGCAATAGTGGCAAGACGTTGAACATGGGTTCCAAGAATTGCTGAAAATGCTGCAGTCTCCGCCTCGCAAAGTTGGGGAAACTCAGATGCTACGTGAGCAATTGGACAGTGGTGTTGGCAAATCTCTTCACCACTTCCCATCTTGTCAGTTGTTGCGGCATAACCCTCTTTAGTTAATATCTTTGCAAGCGCCCGAGTTTTTTCAGAGATATTTTTATTAGAGAGCTTAATCTGCTCACCCTTACGAATAAATTCATTAGCCCTACTCTGTGCAAACTCAGTAACAAGGTGGGAACCATTTTTGCTTGCCATAAACTTCAGCGCCGCAACTGCTAAATCATCATATGAGTGTTCAAATTTCTCTCGTCCACCATCTGTCATTACAAACACCTTTGATGGTCTGCCTCTGCCACGAAGTGTGCTGCTTTGATATGGCTCTCGCGCAGTTAATACTCCCTCGGCAATTAATGAATCTAAATGGCGACGAATACCTGCTGGTGTGATTGCTAATTTCTGTGCTAAATCTGCAGCGGTAGCTGGGCCTGCCTCCAAAATGGTGCGGGCAACCTGATCGCGGGTCTTATCTGGCTCACTCTTTTTCACAACATAAGTGTTGCGTAATTCAGCGATAAGTGCCAATCCATCCGCTGCTTTATGGTGTGAATTACGCCTTACTCCTACCGCTTAATCAAGCGGGGTTAGGGCACAAACCAATAGGCTTAAATCATGTTGGTAGCTAAAAAATCCCTCCCCGGAAGGCTTTTTGGCTTACTAGTTTTTCTACAAGGCGCATTAATCGTTACAGGTGGTGCGGTTCGACTCACCGGCTCCGGCCTTGGTTGTCCAACCTGGCCAGAGTGCACTCCAGGTTCCTACACGCCAGTCCCCTATCAAGCCGAAGGAGCGCTACATGCCTGGATTGAGTTTGGTAACCGTCTTTTAACCTTTGTACTTTTATTCACCGCTGTTGCTTGCCTAATTGTTGCAATTAAGTCATCAAAAAATGCGGTAATGAAAACTCGCGTACGCATACTTGCAGCCTTACAGCTTCTTGGAATATTAGGTCAGGGCGTGCTGGGTGGAATTACTGTTTTAACCGATCTGCATCCAATTCCAGTTGCTGGCCACTTTTTACTCTCTATATTTTTAATTGCAGGTGCGCTCTCATTGCGTTTTGAAATGATTGGAATAAGTCGTGAAAAAGCTGAAGGCTTAATTGCTGCCCTAATACCAATCCTGCTTTGGCTTACACTAATTGTTTTGATTATTGGCACAGTAGTTACCGGTAGTGGACCACATGCTGGAGATGAAAATGCAAAACGATTTGGTTTAGATCCTAAATCTGTCTCTTGGCTACACGCTGATTTTGTCATTGCATTGCTTGTGCTAAGCACCATTCTCTGGCTATTAATTAAACAATCTGGATCAGCTATATTAACTCGCAAAATTCAAATATTTCTTTTAGTCGCATTTGCGCAAGGCGGCATTGGGTATATTCAGTACTTAACTGGCTTACCTGAGATAATTGTGGGGGCGCATCTGCTTGGTGCCACGCTAGTCTGGGGTAGTGCTTGGAGCCTTATTAAGCACTCTGGTTCAAGTTTTAGATTGCGAAAGGTGAGTTAAATGCAATTGCTAAAATGGCAAGTACTAGATGATAAAGCGGTTGCGATCTCACGAGCTTTTGCAATGGATGCAGCACAAAAGGTAGGAAACGGCCACCCTGGTACTGCCATGTCACTAGCCCCTGTTGCATATACGCTTTTTCAACGAATTCTTAAACATGATCCAGCAAATCCAAATTGGATCGCTCGGGATCGCTTTATCCTCTCCTGTGGTCACTCTTCCTTAACCTTATATATTCAACTTTATCTATCTGGTTACGGCTTGGAGCTGGAGGATCTGAAAAACTTTAGAACCCATCAGGCAAAGACACCTGGACACCCAGAGTATGGACACACATTAGGTGTTGAGACAACAACTGGTCCGCTTGGTCAGGGAGTTGCCAACGGTGTTGGTATGGCAATGGCAGCTAGATATGAAAAAGGAATGCTAGATCCAGAGAATAAAACTGATTTGTTTGATCATAATATCTGGGTGCTCTGCTCCGATGGTGATCTACAAGAGGGCATTAGTGCTGAAGCATCATCACTTGCTGCAACTCAACAACTTGGCAACTTAAAAGTAATTTATGATGATAATCGAATTTCAATTGAGGGTGACACACATATCAGCGCAACTGAGGATGTCTCAGCTAGGTATCGTGCCTATGGCTGGGCGGTAATTGAGGTTGCTGCTAAAGCAGATGGTGATGTTGATCGAGAAAAATTAGAGGCAGCGATGATCACCGCAATTGCCGAGAAAAATAAACCAGTTCTGATTCATCTTCACACAGTTATTGCTTGGCCTGCGCCAAATGCAAAGGGCACTTCAAAGGCTCATGGCTCAGCATTAGGTGCTGATGAGATTGCTGCAACAAAGAAAATTCTAGGATTAGAGCCACAAGATTCATTTATCGCTCCAGATGATGTGATCGCTCATGCAAGAGCGGTGAAGGTTCGAGGAGCTGAGATTTATAAGCAGTGGCAGGTTAAATTTAATGAGTGGGAAAAGTCTAATCCACAATCTGCTCAATTATTAAATAGATTAATTAATAAGAAGTTACCCCCTGATTGGGATAAATCTTTACCAGTATTTCCAATTGATAAAGAGATTGCCACAAGAGCTGCCTCTGGCAAAGTAATTCAGGTGCTTGCAAAAACACTCCCAGAGTTCTGGGGTGGTTCAGCAGATTTAGCAGATAGCAATAACACCACCATTGAAGGTGGGGGCTCATTCTTACCAGCAACTAGCAAAATGGCCGGAGCAAATCCATATGGTCGAATAATTCACTTTGGAATTCGTGAGCACGCTATGGGCGCGATTATAAATGGCGCAGCACTACATGGATTGGTAAAGCCATTTGCAGGAACATTTTTAGTATTTAGCGATTACATGCGCGGAGCGGTTCGCTTATCAGCGTTAATGCAACTACCAGTAACCTATGTTTGGACCCATGATTCAATCGGTCTTGGTGAGGATGGGCCAACCCATCAACCAGTGGAACATCTAGCTGCACTACGTACTATTCCTGGTCTTGCTGTAATCAGACCTGCTGATGCAAATGAAGTGAGCATCTGTTGGCAAGAGATTATTAAACGCGCTAAACCGGTTGGGTTGGCACTTTCGCGGCAAAATTTGCCAGTACTTGATCGCAATAAATACGCATCTGCGCAAGGAGCTGCAAATGGTGCATATGTTTTAGCTTATGGCAGTGCGGACTCAAAAGATAAGTGTGAGGTAATTTTAATTGCTACCGGCTCAGAGATTCACCTGGCAATTGCAGCCAGGGAAAAATTAGCAGAAGAGGGCATTAAGGCTCGAGTAGTTAGTGCGCCCTGCCTTGAATGGTTTAAGGAGCAGCCTGAGAGTTATCGAAATCAAGTTTTGCCTAAAACAATTAAAGCACGGGTAAGCATCGAGGCAGGTGTAGCACAGCCTTGGTATCAATATATTGGTGATAGCGGTGTTCCTATCTCGGTAGAAAGTTTTGGGGCATCAGCTAGCGCATCTGTTTTGTTTAAAGAGTTTGGATTTACCGTTGAGAATGTAGTCAGCGCAGCTAAAGAAAGTATTCGCAACGCAAATGGGTAATGCGTTGGCACAAATATCCCAAAGTGGGGTTGCAGTTTGGCTTGATGATTTATCTAGAGATCGCTTAAAAAATGGCTCATTAAATAAATTAATCCAAACCGATAATGTGGTTGGGGTAACTACTAATCCAAATATTTTTGCAACGGCAATTAGCAACTCGCAACTTTATCAAGGTGATATAAAGCAGAATAAGGATAAATCAACTGAAGAGATCATTACTAAATTGACTACCGATGATGTTCGAAGTGCCTGTGATCTATTTAGTGAGATTTTTAAGAGTACTAATGGCGTTGATGGCAGAGTATCAATTGAGGTTGATCCCAGATTTGCTCGGGATACTGCCGCCACTATTGGGCAAGGTAAGCAGTTGTGGCAAATTATCGATCGTCCAAATCTATTAATAAAGGTACCGGCTACCATTGAAGGATTACCTGCTATAACAGATTTAATATCCAGCGGAATTAGCGTCAATGTCACCTTAATTTTCTCGGTCAATAGATACAAAGAGGTTTTAGCTGCATATGCAGCAGGATTAGAAAAAGGATTAAGCAATGGAGCTTCAATAAGAAACATCCACTCAGTTGCCTCTTTTTTTATTAGCCGAATTGATTCTGAAGTAGATAAACAGCTTCCAATAGATTCTGAGTTACGTGGCATGACGGCAATTGCAAATGCTGTGATGGCATACGAGGCGTGTTTAGCATTTGAAAAAACTCCTCGCTGGCAAAGCTTGAAAGATAAGGGTGGGAATCTGCAGCGCCCGCTTTGGGCATCAACTGGTGTTAAAGATCGTGCCTATGATCCAACTCGTTATGTAATGTTGTTAGTTGCAAAAAATACTGTTAATACAATGCCAGAGGCAACTTTAAATATAGTCAGAGATTCTGGCATTTTTAGTGGTGACACAATTACACCAAATATAAAGAGTGCTAAGGCAACCTTAGCTAAATTGGCGATGGCAGGTATTGATCTAGATAAGGTAACCAAGCACTTAGAGATTGATGGGGTGGCTAAATTTGAGGCCGCTTGGTTAGATTTAATGAATTCAGTCAAAACAGTTGCTATCGGATCATAAATGAAAATATCCGGGCCAGTTTTAGATAGAAATAAGCCAGAGATAATTGCAAAGTTAGCTGCAATTGCTCCAAGAATTGCTAAGAAGGATCCAAATATATGGGGAGTAAAGAGTGAGGCAGCAACTCGCCTTGATTGGATTGATCTGCCTACCAGATCCCGAGATCTTCTTCCCCAGCTAGATGCACTATCTGCTTGGGCTAGAAGCAATAAATTAACTCACATTCTTTTGTGTGGCATGGGCGGTTCATCTCTTGCACCGGAAGTAATAGCTGCAACCTATAAAAAAGAATTAACAGTCCTTGATTCTACAGACCCTGCTCAAATAAGTAATTCGATCCCAAAGAATTTAAATGAGGCAGTTATAGTAATAGCTTCAAAATCTGGTGGCACAATTGAGACGCAATCTCAATTTAAGTTCTACCAAAAAATATTTTTAGATAGTAATCTAAACCCTACCGATCACATAGTGATTATTACTGATCCAGCAACCGTACTTGATAAATCAGCTCGCTCTGGTGGCTTTCGAGTAATTAATGCAGATCCAAATGTTGGTGGGCGATTTAGTGCTTTGTCAGCCTTTGGCTTAGTGCCCGCCGCATTAGTGGGAGTTGATATATCTATTTTGCTAGATGATGCGGAGAAAGCATCTCGTAAGTTTTTGTCTGAGGATTCACCTGCAATCTCTATTGCAGCAGCATTATTCTCAGCTACAGATCAAATAATTAGCTTTTGTGATAAGAACTCAAATACGCCTGGATTATCAGATTGGATTGAACAATTAGTAGCTGAATCTACTGGGAAGGATCAAACTGGCCGCCTACCAGTAGTTATTGATGAACCTGCCAAAGAACATACTGGATTATCCGTTGGATTTGTAAAGGGTGATTTTGATTTAGTTATTGAAGCATCTTTAGGTGAGCAATTTATTTTGTGGGAGTGGGTAACCGCACTTCTTTGCCACCTGCTAGATGTTGATCCCTTTAATCAACCAAATGTGACTGAAGCAAAGGATCGAACAGCGAAAATTCTTTTGGATCTGGATAAAGGTAGCTTTATATTCCCTAAGCCCACCTATGAAGATGCTGATCTTGCGATCTACTCAAATACCTCAGTTAAGAGCCTTACTGATTTTGTAAAAACACCCGCTACCTACTTTGCTGTAATGGCATATTTAACAAGAGGCAGCGATGATGAGATTGCAAAGTTGCAGCCACTAATTTTTAGTAAAAGTAAGCGAGCTACTACCTTTGGTTGGGGACCTAGGTTTCTTCACTCAACTGGGCAGTTTCATAAGGGCGGTCAGCAAAATGGAGCTTTTATTCAGATAACTGGTGAATCTAAAGACGATATCAAAATTCCAGGTGAGAACTACTCGTTTTCACAATTAATTATGGCGCAGGCACTTGGTGATGCCGCTGCACTTTCAGAACGAAATTTACCTTTGATTCGAATTCACTTGAAGAATCGTAAAGAAGGTATAGCAAAATTACTGGCAGAGATTAAAAAGAATTAATCCTCACCACGTATTTTTTTAAGGGCAATATCTAAAACTTTATTAGCCTCTGCCTCAGTGCGGCGCTCTTTTACATAAGCTAAATGTGTTTTATATGGTTCATTTTTCATTGGCATTGGTGGTTTATTTTTATCCTGGCCAGCCGGAAAACCACATCTTGGACAATCCCACTCGGCAGGGACCTCTACTGTGCCATCTTCGGCAAAAGAAGGTTTGGTTTCATGGCCATTAGCACACCAATATGAAACTCTAAAGCGAGCAATTGACTCACCACGCTCAGCCTCACCCATCGGTCCAGCACCAACACGACTACCACGAATTGCACTTCCACCAGCCATTTTTACTCCTTTGGTTTTGTAATTACTTCAATAACAAACTAAGTGCAACAACTGTTGCAAACCAAACACCACCGACAACAATTGTTATGCGATCTAAATTCTTTTCAACAACTGAAGAGCCTCCGTATGTTGAAGAGATACCACCACCAAAAAGATCTGATAAGCCAGAACCCTTGCCCTTATGTAGTAAAACTAAAACAATCATCAAGATACTTGCAACTATCAAAAGAATAGAAAGAGATAAAGTCATTTACTCGCCTTCACTAACTAGAGCCTAAAGCCTGTTGGCTATCGGCAAAGGATACTATCTTTTGCTCTACTTTTCTTAATTAAGCCGATCTAAGCCTTATTTAGCACTCTATGGAATTTAGATATCCGCGCAAACTCTTCTGGATCAAGGCAGGCTCCCCCTACTAACGCCCCATCTATATCTGGCTCTTTCATAATATCCAAGGTATTAATTGATTTTACGGAACCGCCATAAATAATTCGACAATTATCTGCAATCTCATCACTGCCAATTTTACGAAGCTCTTGCCTAATTGCAGCACAAACCTCTTGTGCATCCTCAGGGGTTGCAGTCTTGCCAGTTCCAATTGCCCATACTGGTTCATAAGCAACTACAATTTTCTTTAAATCAGGTTTGTGTAATCCTTTAAGAGCATTTCGTAATTGCGTTAAAACATAAGCCACATGAGTACCCGCTTCTCTAACCGATAGCTCCTCCCCGACACAAAGAATTGGTTTTAACTCATTTGCAAATACTGCCTTAATCTTTCGGTTGAGTAGTTCATCATCCTCTTTATGATTTGTGCGGCGCTCACTATGACCAACTAATACATAAGTGCAGCCAAGCTTTGCCAACATAACACCTGAGATCTCTCCAGTAAATGCACCAGATTGCGCTGTTGATATGTCTTGAGCACCATAAAGTAAACGCAAGCGGTCACCATCAATTAAAGTTTGCACAGATCTAATATCTGTAAATGGTGGAATAACAACCACTTCAACAGCATCATAATCACGATCATCTAGTGAATAGGCTAATTTTTGAGTCACCGCTATTGCCTCAAGATGATTTAAATTCATCTTCCAATTTCCGGCAATCAAAGGTTTACGCATTTCTCTCCCTTACTTACTTAAAGCGACTAGGCCAGGCAAATCTTTTCCTTCAAGATACTCAAGAGATGCACCCCCACCAGTTGAGATATAACTAAACTCATTATCTGCAAAGCCTAGTTTACGAACCGCTGCTGCTGAATCTCCCCCGCCGACAACTGCCATTCCATCAACTTGAGTCAATGCTTTTGCGATGGTCTTTGTACCATGTGAGAAATTTTCAAACTCAAAAACTCCCATTGGTCCATTCCAAAAAACTGTTTTACATTGCGCAATTGCGACAGCAAAGTTACTAGCAGAGGCTGGTCCAATATCTAAACCCATTTGATCAGCAGGTATCGCATCAGCTAAGACTAAGGTTGGTTTAGCATCTGCAGAAAACTCTGGTGCAACAACTATATCAATCGGTAGCAGAAACTTAATTCCCAACTTCTCAGCTCGGAGAAGTAATTCTCTTACCGTTGGAATTAATTCTGGCTCAACTAATGATTTGCCAATCTGCTTACCTTGGGCGGCTAGAAAGGTAAAGACCATTCCACCGCCAACAGCAATTACATTGACCTTCTCTAAGAGATTAGAAATAACTGCAATCTTGTCTGAAACCTTAGCTCCCCCCAACACGACGGCATATGGTCGATCTGGATTCTTAGTTAACCTTTCTAGTACATCAACCTCAGCACAAATAAGATCGCCCGCAGCATTTGGTAATAATTTAGCCAATTCATAAACCGATGCATGTTTACGGTGCACAGCGCCAAAGCCATCGCCAATATATATGTCGCCATAGGTAGCTAACTCTGCTGCTAATACTGAGCGCTCAGATTCATCTTTACTAGTCTCAGCAGATTCAAAACGAATATTTTCAAGAAGCATAACTTCACCACTTTTTAATGCTCGTGCTTGGCTAGCTACGCCAGTGATTGCACTGGAAAACTTAACTTCGATTTTAAGTAATTCACCTAATCGTTTTGCTATTGGAGCTAATGATAATTCAATTTTGCGCTCACCCTTTGGCCTACCTAGGTGGGCAAGAATCACAATTGAACAATTACCTGCAAGCAGCTTATTTATTGTGGCAAGGGAGGCACGAATGCGTCCATCGTCAGTAATAACACCATCTTTAATTGGAACATTTAAATCACAGCGCAAAATTACCCGAGCGTTTTGTGGATCTAATTGGGAAAGTGTTTTTATGCCCATCTAAATTATAGAGTCTTGCCAATATATTGGATTAGATCAACCAATCTATTTGAATAACCCCACTCATTGTCATACCAGCCAACAACCTTGGCAGTACTTCCAATAACTTTTGTTAATCCAGCATCTAAAATACATGAACTTGGATCGGTAACAATATCGGCAGAGACAATTGGATCCTCGGTATAGGTTAAATAACCTTTAAGGTAACCCTCACTCGCCTTCTTTAACGCGGCATTTATCTGTTCAACTGAAACCTCTTTTGCCAACTCAACTGTTAAATCAGTTGCAGAGCCAGTTGGTACTGGAACTCGTAATGCATACCCATCTAATTTTCCTTTTAACTCTGGAAGTACTAATGAAATCGCCTTTGCAGCTCCGGTTGAGGTTGGAATAATAGAGAGTGCAGCAGCTCTAGAGCGTCGCAGATCCTTGTGTGGGAAATCTAAAATAACCTGATCATTTGTGTAAGCATGAATTGTGGTCATCAAGCCCCGGACAATTCCAAATTCATCATTTAAAACCTTAGCCATTGGTGCTAAACAGTTAGTAGTGCAAGATGCATTTGAAATAATGTTGTGCTTAGTAGAGTCATATTTTTCGTGATTAACACCCATCACAATAGTTATATCTTCATCGGTTGCAGGTGCTGAAATAATTACTTTTTTAGCCCCTGCAGTTATGTGCTTTTGCGCATCGGCAGCCTTAGTAAAAATTCCAGTAGATTCAACAACAACATCAACACCTAATTTACCCCAGGGAATATTTGCTGGATCACGCTCAGCACTTACCGAAATACTCTTACCACCAACAGTGATTGTGCTCTCGGTGAAAGTTACCGGCATCTTTAATCGACCTAAAATTGAGTCATACTTTAAAAGATGAGCAAGTGTTGCATTATCGGTCAGATCATTGATACCAACAATCTCAAATTTTGCGCCTGATTCAAGGGATGCTCTTAGAAAGTTTCGGCCAATTCGGCCAAATCCATTAACTCCGACTTTTAACATATAAATTCCCGCCTAAACCATAATTAATATTTTTACCAAAATTAGCACCACAACGTTGTGAGGTGCTTATCTTATCAGGAAATTATCTTCGGATTAGTTCAATAAATCAGGACTAATACTGGCTTCAGTATCTGGTACACCTAATTCGCGAGCACGCTTATCAGCCATCGCAAGTAATCTACGAATTCGGCCTGCAATTGCATCCTTTGTCATTGGCGGCGTTGCAAGAGAGCCAAGCTCCTCCAAACTCGCTTGCCCATGATTGACCCTAAGTTCTCCTGCCTCCTTTAGGTGGTCGGGAATCTCAACACCTAAAATCTCCATTGCGCGCTGCACTCTTGCTGATGCAGCAACTGCAGCCCGAGCTGATCTGCGTAGATTTGCATCATCAAAATTTGCTAATCTGTTTGCAGTTGCCCGCACTTCACGGCGCATTCGCCGTTCCTCCCATGCCAAAACTGTTTCATGCGCGCCTAATCTAGTCAGCAGTGCGCCAATTGCATCACCATCGCGAATTACAACTCGATCTACACCACGTACCTCACGCGCCTTTGCAGTTATTCCTAATCTACGGGCGGCGCCAACTAAAGCAAGAGCAGCTTCAGGTCCAGGACAGGTAATCTCTAGTGCAGATGATCTACCAGGTTCAGTTAAGGAACCATGTGCTAAAAATGCACCGCGCCAAGCAGCCTCTGAATCACAAATTGCAGCAGAGACAACCTGTGGAGGCAATCCTCTAATTGGTCGATTATTTGCATCGACTAATCCAGTTTGTCTAGCAAGTGCATCACCATCTGCTAAAACTCGAACAATATAGCGAGAGCCTTTGCGAATTCCACTAGCGGAGACAACTGATAATTCACTTTCATGTCCAAAGACCTCAGCAATATCTTTACGCAACCGGCGGGCTGTTTGCGCAGTATCTAATTCAACCTCAACAATTATCTTTCCAGCGGCTACATGAAGGCCGCCAGCAAATCTGAGCAGTGAAGAAACCTCAGATTTACGACAACAAGGCTTGGTTATAGATAGCCTACTTAGCTCATCTTTAACCGCTTCAGTCATTGCCATTTAATTCTCCTCTAACCGTTTAATGGGGTTATCTAAGCAGGTATTACTTAAAAATGTGGGCGAAAGCGGAAATTAATTTCTCCCGATCATGGTGGAAAGTTTCTTTACTATCTGCCAGATCAAATGCCATAACTCGACCGCCGCATTTTGCAACTAACTTCTCAAATTTAGGCTCTAATCCCTCTAATGATTTGTCTATTAGGGCCACATCGATACTTAAATCAGGTATGTGATTGAGCACTAATTGTAAATGTGCCTCAAGTGAGAAGCCTGAGAACTCATCAGATGTATTTTTATCTGGTAAGTTAAAAATCATTATTTTCTTAGCCTTACTCTGCTGTATCTGTTTAGCCTGCTCGCTTAGTAAAAAGTGCGGCATAACACTAGATAACCAGGAGCCAGGACCTACTGTTATCCAATCTGCCTTTTGTAGTGCATCTAAGGCCTCCGGTGTCGCTTTTGGTTTGCTGGGAATTAGCTTTAACTCCTCTACTTTGCCAGTTGCAGCCGCTACCTCTACCTGCCCTCTAACTAATTTACTGCCTGATCTACTAACAAATTTTCCCTCAATATCAAGTGGCTCTAATGCCATTGGTAGAACTCTTCCCACCACCTTAAGCAGTTGGCCAACTCTGTCTAATCCTTTAACTGGATCACCATCACGATCCCAAAGTGCGGTCAGCAGTAAGTTTCCAATTGCATGGTTATCCATCTCACCTGAGCTGGTAAATCGGTATTGCATAATCTGCGCCCAACTCTTTCCCCATTCATCATCTGCGCAAAGGGCAGCAAGTGCCATACGTAAATCCCCAGGGGGTAATGAATTAAATTCAGCACGTAATCTGCCAGAGGAGCCACCATTATCTGCCACAGTAACAACTGCAGTTACTTGATTGGTTAAAGTGCGCATTGCGGCCAATGTTGCAGCCAGGCCATGCCCACCACCTAGGCAAACAACCCTTGGATTTGTACTCATCACCTGTATCTTCTACTACCTGTCAAGCATCTAAAATCTCACCGCTTTGCATATCAATATTTAATGCTACCCCTTGGTTATTTACTTGCTCCATAATGGTTTTTGCCATCTTTATACCAATACCAGGTACTGCCGCTAGCTCCTCAGAGGTAGCCTTTTTTAATGCAGTTACCGAGCCAAAATGTGTTAGTAAGGATTTCCTTCTTACCTCACCTAATCCATCTACCTCATCTAAAAGTGACTCCAACATTATCTTTGATCTCTTTGATCGGTGAAAATTTATTGCAAATCTATGTGCCTCATCCCTTACCTTCTGCAGTAGATATAAGGCCTCACTATGCCTTGGGAAAATTATTGGCTCACTATTATTTGGTAACCAAACCTCCTCTAGCCGCTTAGCTAGACCACATAGTGCGACATTGGTAATGCCTAACTCCCGTAATGCCTTTGCTGCGGCATTTACCTGTGGCTTACCACCATCGACTACTACTAGCTGCGGTGGGTATGCAAACTTTGGTCGCTGCGCCCCTTGTACAGCCGCCTCTACGACATCAATATCTTTTTCATCTAAATATCTTTTAAAGCGTCTTGTAATTACATGAGCCATCGCCCTGGTGTCATCAAATCCAGCATCATCTGCAATCGAAAATCTTCGATAATCGCTCTTCTTTGGTTGACCATCCTCAAACACAACCATAGATGCCACCATACTTGTTCCTTGAATATTTGAAATATCAAAGCATTCAATTCGAAGTGGTAATTCGGCCAGCTCAAGTTGTTCAGCAATTTCAGCAAGTGCGCTACCACTTACCGCCGCATCATTTGCCCGCTTGCTTAAATATTGAATTAATGTCTGGTGAGCATTTCGCTTGACCATTTGAACTAACTCTAATTTTTCACCCCGTACCGGCTGCGATAATGAAACATTTTTACCGCGCTGAACGGTAAGCCATTGTTCTAGAACCGATGAATCCTGAGGTAGTAGGTCAACTAAAATTTCAGCAGGTGGCTTATTTTCGCCATAAACTTTTCCACACATTGCAGCGATGATTGCCTCATCCTCTAATAGATTTGCTCGGTCGACTACCCACGACCTAGAACCAGTAATTCGCCCTGCCACAATAGTAAATTGTGAGAGCGCGGCATGAGTTATCTCTTCATGGATTGCGAGCACATCTGCATCAATATTTTCATTCAAAAACCGATCAGTAGATTCAAAGGCTTTATTAATCGCATCTAGTTGATCCCGAAGCTTTGCCGCCTTTTCATACTCCTGTGCTGCTGATGCAATACCCATTTCCTCTTCAATCCGGGTTGCTATTTCCTCTGGTGACTTCTCTAAGAATCTAACCAGATCATTTGCTAATTTCTTATGCTCTTGTGGAGTGACCCAACCAACACAAGGAGCGGCACATCTTCCAATATCACCTAATAAACATTGGCGCTTACTACGCACTGCAGATTTAAAGTTAGATTCACTGCATGTACGAACTGGATATATTTTTATTAAAGTCTCAAATGTACTTCTTAGCGCCCAGGCATGTGAGTAAGGACCAAAATACTTAACTCCAGCAACCTTCTTAGCGCGGGAGATGAATAGACGAGGAAACTCTGAGATTAAGTCAATCGCCAGGTGTGGATATGACTTATCATCTTTAAACTGAACATTAAAATCTGGGTTGTACTGTTTTATCCAAGTGAACTCAAGCTGAAGTGCTTCAACCTCACTATTTACAATTGTCCAGTCAACTCGAACAGCGGTATTTACCATTCTTCTAGTTTTTATTTGTAAGTTATTGCCAAAGTATGTATTAAGGCGATTCTTAATATTTTTAGCCTTACCTACATATATAACCTTTTCATCCTTATCAAAAAATCGATAAACACCAGGATCTGTTGGCAAATTATTTGGGCGATAACTCTGCGGGTCAGCCATAACTTACTTCTTTAATGCCTGAGCTAAAAACTTTCCGGTATAGCTCTTACTATTTTTTATAATATCTTCAGGACGCCCCTGCGCCACTACTAAGCCACCACCTGAACCGCCTTCTGGGCCTAAATCAATAACCCAATCAGCTGATTTGATTACATCTAAATTATGCTCAATCACAATTACGGTATTTCCAGTATCTACTAATCTATTTAACACCAGAAGTAACTTACGGACATCTTCAAAGTGCAAACCAGTTGTTGGCTCATCTAACACATAGATAGTTCGCCCAGTTGATCTGCGCTGTAATTCAGTTGCTAGCTTTACCCGCTGTGCCTCACCTCCTGAGAGTGTCGGTGCTGATTGTCCGAGCCTGACATAGCCAAGCCCAACATCAGATAAAGTTTTTAGAAATCTTGCGATAGCAGGTACTGATTCAAAAAAATTATTTGCCTCTTCAATAGACATATCAAGAACTTGAGCAATAGTTTTACCTTTGTAATGAACCTCTAAAGTCTCCCGGTTATACCTTGCGCCATGGCAAACCTCACACGGCACATAAACATCAGGTAGGAAATTCATCTCAATTGTGATGGTGCCATCACCCGAGCAATTCTCACATCGACCGCCCTTTACATTAAATGAGAATCTGCCTTGCTGATAACCACGTACCTTCGCCTCACTTGTTTCGGCAAATAACGCTCGTACCTTGTCAAAGACACCGGTGTATGTTGCAGGGTTTGATCTAGGTGTTCTACCGATTGGTGATTGGTCAACATGAACAACTTTATCAAGTTGATCTAGCCCAGTAACTGTGCGATGTCTGCCTGGCACAATCCGGGCACCATTTAATTTATTAGCCAAGACTGAGTATAAAATATCATTTACCAAGGTTGATTTACCAGATCCACTAACTCCAGTAACAGCAACAAAGGCTGCAAGTGGAAAGGTGACATCAATATCTTGTAAATTATTCTCTTTAGCTGATTTAACAATTAATGATTTCTTTAAATCAATCACTCTTCGCTTCTTTGGAATTGCAATCTCTAACTTTCCAGATAGATAAGCTCCAGTTATAGAGTCCTTTGCTGCTATCAATTGCTCATAACTGCCAGATGAAACAACCTTGCCGCCGTGCTCGCCAGCACCTGGTCCAATATCCACTATCCAGTCAGCGGTTCGAATTGTGTCCTCATCATGCTCAACCACAATTAAGGTGTTTCCTAGATCGCGAAGTTTGGTAAGAGTTTCAATTAATTTGCGATTATCACGTTGGTGTAAACCTATACTTGGTTCATCTAAAACATATAAAACTCCAGTTAAGCCAGAGCCAATTTGGGTAGCAAGTCTAATTCGTTGTGCTTCACCACCTGAAAGTGTTGCAGCAGGGCGGGCAAGAGATAAGTAATCAAGACCTACATCTAGCAGGAACTTGAGTCTGTCATTTACCTCTTTTAATACTCGCTCGGCAATCTTCTTCTCACGAGCAGACAGAGATATGTTTTTTAGAAATACCTCACACTCAGCAATTGAAAACTCACAAATTTGCGCAATATTCTTCCCACCTAATGTAACCGCTAAAACTTCAGGTTTTAGGCGGCTGCCATTACATACTGGGCAGGGGGTCTGACGCATGTAAGCTTCATACTTATCTCTACTAAAATCACTATCAGTCTCTGCATGGCGGCGGTGAATAAAAGGTACTACTCCCTCAAATCCAGTGGTGTAATTACGAACTCGACCATATCTATTTTTATATTTAACATGTACCTCATAATCCCAGCCATGCAAAATAGCAGTTCTAACTTTTTCTGAAAGTTTTTTCCAAGGATTATCTAGTGAAAACTTTAGATCCGTTGCCAATCCCTCTAGTAGTCGCAGAAAGTACTCAGAAGATTGCCCTCCTGACCAGGGTGCAATTGCACCTTCATAAATAGAGATCGAATCATCTGGAATTAATAAATCCTCATCAACCTCAAGTTTTGTACCAATGCCAGAGCACTCTGGACATGCACCAAAGGGTGAATTAAAAGAGAAGGATCTTGGCTCTAACTCCTCAAAAGATAATTCACACTCATGACATGCCATATGCTCGCTAAAAGATTTCTCTTTATCTGGAGAGCCGGCTTTAAGATCTACGAAATCTAGAATTACTAACCCGCTAGCAAGTCGAAGCGCTGTCTCTATAGAATCTGTAATTCGAGATTTACTCTCTGCCTTAACACTTAATCGATCTACTACAACCTCAATTGTGTGTTTTTCTTGCTTCTTTAGCTTAGGTACCTCGGCAATTGCATAAACCGTGCCATCTACCCGCACTCTGGCATAGCCTTGTGTTGTAAAATCTTTAAAAAGATCAAGGAATTCACCTTTTCTCGCCCTAATAACTGGAGCAAGAACTTGAAACTTACTACCCTCCTGCATCTGCAGAATTTGGTCAACAATATTTTGTGGAGTTTGCTTTGCTATCACCTTGCCACACTTTGGGCAGTGTGGTTTACCAGCCCGAGCAAAAAGTAATCTTAAATAGTCATAAACTTCCGTGATTGTTCCTACAGTGGAGCGTGGATTTCGATTGGTAGATTTTTGATCGATTGAAACTGCAGGTGATAATCCCTCAATAAAATCTACATCTGGTTTATCCATCTGCCCAAGGAATTGTCGAGCATAGGCAGAGAGAGACTCAACATAACGCCGCTGTCCTTCGGCAAAAATAGTATCAAAGGCTAGTGATGATTTTCCAGATCCAGAAAGACCAGTAAAAACAATTAATGAATTACGAGGCATATCAAGTGAGACATTTTTAAGATTATGCTCGCGGGCGCCACGAACTATTAACCGATCATTCATTAGTTCCCAGCCTCCTGCATACCTTTTAACTCTCGCTTTAGCTCTCTGATCTCATCTCGCAGCCTTGCTGCTAGCTCAAAACTTAACTCTGCAGCAGCAGATTTCATCTGCTCAGTTAGTGATTCAATCAGAGCAATCAATTCCTGGCGAGGAAGTGAGTGAGAACTCCTATTTGTAATGCCACTAGTAAAGCCGATCTTCTTTGTAGATGCTGCTAAATCCTCTGTGTCATCTATCTCTTTCGCTATTAAATCTGTGATATCTGCGATCCGCTTACGCAATGGAGTTGGATCTATCCCATGTTCGGTGTTGTAGGCCACTTGTTTAGCACGCCTGCGATTGGTTTCATCAATTGCTCGGCTCATTGATTTAGTCATATTATCTGCATACATATGTACCTCACCTGAAACATTTCGCGCAGCTCTACCAATTGTTTGAATAAGTGATGTAGTGGACCGAAGGAAACCTTCTTTATCAGCATCTAAGATTGCAACTAGTGAAACCTCTGGCAAATCTAAGCCCTCGCGAAGTAAGTTGATACCGATTAATACATCATATTCACCGGTACGTAGCTCGCGTAATAATTCGACTCTACGCAATGTATCAACCTCAGAGTGCAAATATCTAACCTTAACTCCTAGCCCCAACATATAATCAGTTAAGTCTTCTGACATTTTTTTGGTAAGAGTTGTAACTAAAACTCGCTCATTTTTCTCTGCTCTTATTCTGATCTCACTTACCAGATCATCAATCTGGCCCTTAATCGGTTTAACAACTATTTTTGGATCAACTAATCCAGTTGGTCTAATCACCTGCTCAACCACATCATTATTAGTTTTCTCTAGTTCATACTTACCAGGTGTGGCAGATAGATACACCTTCTGCCCGCAACGATCTAAGAACTCTGCAAACTTAAGCGGCCTGTTATCCATAGCGCTTGGCAGTCGAAATCCGTGTTCAACTAAGGTGCGCTTTCTAGCAGCATCTCCTTCATGCATGGCCCCGATCTGCGGCACAGTCACATGTGATTCATCAATTACTACCAAAAAATCCTCGGGAAAGTAATCTAACAAGCAGTTTGGCGCAGAGCCAGCTGCTCTACCGTCTAATTGACGAGAGTAATTTTCAATGCCAGAACAAAAACCTAATTGCTGCATCATCTCAATATCAAAGGTTGTACGCATTTTAATTCGTTGCGCTTCGAGCAATTTTCCTGCTCGTTCAAACTCATCAACCCGCTTTTCAAGTTCGGCTTCAATCTCTCCAATTGCACGGGCCATCGTTTCAGGGCCTGCTGCATAGTGAGTAGCTGGGAAGACATACATCTCGCTCTCATCTCTAACAATCTCTCCAGTAAGTGGATGCAGCGTCATAATTTTTTCAATCTCATCACCAAACATCTCGATTCGAAGTGCTAACTCCTCATACATAGGAATTATTTCGATTGTGTCGCCTCGAACCCGAAAGGTTCCTCGCTCAAATGCCATGTCATTACGCTTATATTGAATATCTACAAACTTACGTAGTAATTGGTTGCGATCGATTGAATCCCCAACCTTTAATCTGACCATCCGGTCGACATACTCCTGCGGCGTACCTAATCCATATATACAAGAGACGGTGGCAACCACAATTACATCTCTGCGAGTAAGTAAGGAGTTTGTAGCAGAGTGGCGAAGTCTTTCTACCTCATCATTTACTGATGAGTCCTTCTCAATAAAAGTATCGGTCTGCGGAACATATGCCTCTGGCTGGTAATAGTCATAATATGAAACAAAGTACTCAACTGCGTTATTTGGTAATAGCTCTTTAAACTCATTTGCTAGTTGAGCAGCTAATGTCTTATTGGGAGCCATCACCAAAGTAGGTCTTTGCACCTGCTCAATTAACCAAGCGGTGGTGGCTGATTTTCCTGTTCCAGTGGCGCCAAGCAAAACTACATCCTGCTCACCTTTTGCTAATCTGGCAACTAATTCAGTAATTGCAGTTGGCTGATCACCTGCTGGCACATAATCACTAATAACCTCAAATGGATTTACCCTACGGGCTAAGTCGGTAATCGGTCTCATTATTTAGCCTTATTTTTAGATTGCAAAAGCTCCCATAATTTTTCAACCTGAGTAAACAGCTCCTCTTGGCTCTTTTCGTTTTTGATTATCAAATCGGCAATCACTTCTCGCTCAGAGTCAATTGCTTGAGCCTGAATGCGCTTAGTAATCTGATCCTTGGTTAACCCACGCTTTAACAGTCTTGCCACTCTAATCTCTTCTGAGGTAGATACGGTGACAATATAGTCGAACTTATAATCATGCTTGGATTCAACTAAAAGTGGGATTTGGTTAACTACAATCGCATCTTCAGGTAGTGACTTAATAATTTTTGCAAATTCTTGACGAATTAATGGGTGGGTAATCTGCTCTAATTCCAGCCGTTTTTTTGGATCCGTAAATATTAAAGATGCTAGGGCTGCTCTATCTAGATCACCATTTTTTAAAATCTCATCACCAAATTGAGCAACTATTTGATCAAAACCTGGCGTGCCACGTTCTACAACCTGCCTTGCTAACTGATCAGAATCAATTACTACCGCACCAAAATTAGCAAGAATCTCACCGACTGCCGTTTTACCAGAGCCGATTCCACCAGTTAGAGCGATCGTTAACATAAGTTAAACCCTACACAATAAAAAAATGGCCTCAGATTTCTGAGGCCAAATTTAGTTAAATACTTACTCAGCAGCTGGTGCGGCAGGGGCAGCAGCATCGGCGGCTTTGGCCTCAGCCTTTTGCTTCTTGTGAGCCATAAAACGTGTTTGCGCTTCTGCGTACTGGCGCTCCCACTCTTCACGTTGACTCTCATAACCTGGCTGCCACTCTTGTGTGTCAGAGTTAAAGCCTTCTGGATAAATAAATTTACCTTCAGCATCATAACGAGCAGGCATTCCATATTGAGTAGGGTCGAAAGCCTCAACCTCTATCTCTTGGCCTTCATTTGCTTGCTTTAATGAAAGCGAGATACGACGACGTTCTAGATCAATATCAATGATCTTTACAAATAATTTATCGCCAGCTTGTACTACCTGCTCTGGAATTTCAACATGGCGCTCGGCAAGTTCTGAGATATGCACTAATCCTTCAATGCCTTCAAATACTTTTATAAATGCACCAAATGGAACTAGTTTTGTAACCTCACCAGGAACAACCTGATTAATTGTGTGAGTGCGAGCAAATGCCTGCCATGGATCTTCTTGGGTTGCCTTAAGTGAAAGTGAAACACGCTCTCTTTCAAAATCAATCTCTAGAACTTCAACAGTTACCTCGTTGCCAACCTCTACTACCTCAGATGGATGATCAATATGTTTCCATGAAAGTTCAGAGACATGTACTAATCCATCAACGCCACCAAGGTCAACAAATGCACCGAAGTTAACAATAGATGAGATAACGCCAGAGCGAACCTGACCTTTTTGTAGTTGATTCAGGAATGTTGTACGTGAAGCAGATTGACTCTGTTCTAGAAATGCTCTGCGTGATAGCACAACGTTGTTACGATTCTTATCTAATTCAATAATACGGCACTCAACCTCTTGACCAATATATGGAGTTAGGTCGCGAACTCTTCGCATCTCAACTAGCGAAGCAGGCAGGAATCCTCGTAGTCCAATATCAACAATTAGGCCGCCCTTTACAACTTCAATAACTGTTCCAGTAACAACCTCATCACGCTCTTTCTTTCCTTCAACATCGCCCCATGCTTTTTCATATTGCGCGCGCTTCTTAGAAAGAATTAAACGACCTTCTTTATCCTCTTTTTGTAAAACTAATGCTTCAATGCGATCGCCAACTTTTACCAATTCACTCGGAGCTACATCGTTGCGAATAGATAGCTCACGGGATGGAATTACTCCCTCTGTTTTATAACCAATATCTAGTAAAACTTCTTCGCGATCAATTTGGACAACAATTCCAGAAACTAAATCTCCGTCATTAAAATTTTTGATTGTGCCTTCGATAGCGGCTAAAAAATCTTCTGCAGATCCAATATCATTTACAGCAATTTGAGAGGGGGTCATTAGGTAGGTGTACTCCGAGGGTAAAACACTAGTAGGGACAGGGACGGGTAAGGTTACTTTCGATTAGTCCTTAGGGTCAAACTGATCAGGTCTACAATGCGTAAATGAGCAGGTATTCGCAAGTTTTAAGTAATAAATCTGGGCAATATCTTCTAATTAGCTCATTTCCTGCGCGATTGGCCTACGGAATGATCTCCCTGAGTATTTTTTTTAAAGTTCAACAATCAACTGGCTCCATTGCTATTGCAGGACTTGCTACTGGTGTAAATGGAATTACTGGTGCAACTACTGCCGGATTACGCGGTACATTAATTGATAAGTTTGGAATGAAGATTCCATTGAGATTCTTTGCCCCAGGTTACGCCTTACTTATTTTACTTTTTTCGACCGGTTCAACAAAGACGGAGCTGGTGCTATTTGCTGGCCTACTTGGATTTTCCGCTCCCCCAATTAATCTTTCGATCAGGCCACTTTGGAAGGTGACTGTTCCTAAGGAGCAGATAAGAACTGCATACGCAATTGACACCGCAGTAATGAACTCGGTGGGAGTATTTGGGCCACTAGTTGCTACAACAGTTTCGTTAAATTACAGCCCACAAATCTCGCTAAGAATATGTTCAATATTGATACTTGTTGGTGGAGCCGCACTATCTATGTCGCCACAGCTTAAAAAATGGAAGCCAGAGAAAAAAAGTTCATCGGACTTGGCAGTATGGCGTACTCCGGCAATGCAATTATTAATGTGTGAAGGTGTATTTATCGGATTGGGTTGGGGTGCATTTGATATCGCAATTCCAGCATTTACAACTTTAGAAAATATAGCTGGCAGGACCGGTGTAATTTTTGCAATCATGGCAGCTGGCAACGTAATAGGTGGATTAGTTGCCGGTATGGTTTCTAAACGTACCTCTTCATTTGCAGCATTTAAGCGAATTTATTTTTACTGGTTCATCTTCTCCCTGCCGCTTGCCTTTACCTATCCGGACTGGTCAATGATGATAGTGACCGCTGTAATGAGTTTAATGGCAGGTGGTCTACAAGTTTTCTACCTTGAAATTAGTGAAGCGGTTCGACCAAAGGGAACTGCAGTTGCAGCACTTGGTTGGTTATGGACTGTAGAGGGTACATTTGCATCGCTAGGGGCAGCTTTAGGTGGTTTTATTTCAGAGCATTACTCACCTAGATACTGTTTAGCACTGACAACAGTATGTGTTGGTATTGGGTATTTAATAATGAGGGGTGGTGCTAATTTGTTAAAAGCAGCTGATCGTATTCCAACTGAGGAGGAAGCCACTGATGCACTTAGCGCTAATCTAAATACAAATAAATAACTAGTGAGCTGCTAAATCCCAACTCTTACCAAATCCGATATTCACATCAAGTGGAACTCTTAATTTATATGCACTAGACATTTGCTTGCTAACAATCTCTGAAAGTAAATCTTTCTCGCCAGGAGCAACCTCAAGAATTAGTTCATCATGAACTTGTAATAATAATCTAGATTTAAGATCTTTCTTAATGATCTCTTTTTCAACATTTAACATTGCAATTTTAATAATATCTGCAGCCGATCCCTGAATCGGTGCATTAAGCGCTGCTCGCTCAGCAATTTCCCGGCGCTGGCGATTTTCATGATTTAAATCAGGAAGATAACGTCTTCGCCCCAATACTGTTTCGGTATAGCCTTTTTCTCTTGCAGTTATCACTACAGTCTTTAAATAATCTCTGATGCCACCAAATCTTTCAAAATACTTATTCATCAACTCACCTGCTGAAACTGGATCAATATCTAATTGCTGAGCTAATCCAAATGAAGATAAGCCATAAGCTAACCCATATGACATTGCCTTTATAGTTCGTCTCATCTGTGCATCTACCTCAGCTGCTTTAACTCCAAAAACCTGAGAGGCAACAGTGGAGTGCAGATCTTCCCCGGATTCAAAGGCGGTAATTAATCCTTTATCCTCTGACAGATGAGCCATAATGCGCATTTCGATCTGACTGTAATCAGCAGTTAAAAGATCGGTAAAAGGTGACTGAGCAATGAAGCAATCTCTTATTTGCCTTCCTTCATCTGTCCGAATTGGAATATTTTGTAGATTTGGCTCAGTAGATGAAAGTCGCCCAGTAGCTGCAACTGTTTGTTGAAAATTAGTGTGAATGCGCCCATCAGATTGTGTTGCAGAGATTAGTCCCTCAATTGTTGTAAGGAGTTTGCTGCTCTCTCTTATTCGCAATAAATGCTTAAGTATTGGATGTTTACTCTTAACAGCTAACCACTCTAAACTCTCAGCATCTGTAGTGAAGCCAGTTTTAATCTTCTTTGTTTTAGGAAGTTTTAACTCATCAAATAACACAACTTGAAGTTGCTTGGGTGAGCCAACATTGAACTCATGCCCTGCCTCTTGGTGGGCAGCTGCGGTCTCATCAGCGACTACCTTTGAGAAATATGAGGATAACGATTTTAATTTAGGTTGGTCTACGGCAATTCCAACCTCTTCAATTTTTGAAAGTAGCAAGAGAGTTGGCTGCTCTAAATCTGAGTAAAGATTACTCATACCCTTCTTTGTTAATTCAGATTGTAATTCACTTTGTAAGGTGAAAATCCATGCCGCACTTTTAGGATCGAAATTGGCAAATAGATCCTCATTATTTATTGAAACACCTAATAGCCGCTGTGCTAAATCCGATAAATCTAGATTCCTACTACCGGGATTAACCAAATACGCCAATAATTCAATATCTGATACTAAGCCAGCCATTTTGAGATTTTTTATTGCGTACTTAGCCCCATGTACATACTTTGGTAGATTTAAATCACAAATCCACTCACCTATCTCTTTGCCAGTAACATTAAAGATCTCAGTACCACTAATCGCTACCGCATACCCCATTAATTGACCATCAACTAGATCAAATGAAATAGCAACTGGTTCCACGCGATCTTTGAATAAAGTATTTAATTCTTTTGCAGTAATATTTGTAATTTTTAAAGATATCTCTGTGCCTTGCGTACCACCTATCTGTGGCAGTGATTTGAGCCTTTCTTTTAGGGCTCTAATCTCTAACTTTTCAAAAAAAGTACTCATTAAATTACCATCAAAGCCTGCCCAACTTAACTCCTCAACTGTGGCAGAGAGCGTTAAATCATCCAGTAAATGAGTTAGCTCTCGGTTTAATTTAACAGCTTCAATATTTGCTCTAAGTGATTCACCAACTTTGCCGGCAATCTGCTCAGTATTTTCTAATAACTTTGCAAGAGATCCAAAATCAACAATCCATTTTGTCGCAGTCTTCTCACCAACTCCTGGTACTGAAGGCAGGTTATCACTTGGGTCTCCACGCAAAGCTGCAAAATCTGGGTACTGGCTTGGTGTTAGTCCATACTTTTCTAATACCGCATCTGGAGTCATCCGTGACATTTCAGTCACTCCTTTTTTAGGATATAGGACTGTTGTTTGCTTATTTACGAGCTGAAATGAATCTCGATCACCTGTGCAAATTAAAGTTTGGAAACCTTTGCGCTCTGCTTCTTTTGCCAAGGTTGCAATTATGTCATCGGCTTCAAAACCTTCTAATTCAAAGTGCTTAATTCCAAAACTATCAATCATCTCGTTGATGTGTGAAAGCTGTGAGCGAAACTCATCTGGCGTAGATGCCCGATTAGCTTTGTACTCAGAGAATTTTTCAGTTCTAAATGTCCGCCTAGAAACATCAAAGGCGACTGCAATGTGGGTTGGTTGCTCTTCTTTTATTAGGTTGATTAACATCGATGCAAATCCATAGATGGCATTAGTTGGTTGGCCCGAGGAGGTCTTAAAATTCTCTACCGGCAATGCGTAATAAGCCCGATATGCCATGGAATGGCCATCAATAAGTAGTAATCTCTTCAGGCTGGTGCTCATATTGAGATTCTAATTGGCAACACAGGTTAAACTTACAACATGAGTGATTTCCTAGCAGAAATTCGTAAGCGCGGTATCAGTGCCCTAGATAAAAAGATGGGTATCGAGATAATCGAAGCCTCTCCCAAAAGATTAGTCGCAACAATGCCGGTTGAAGGCAATACTCAACCAATCGGATTACTGCACGGTGGAGCAAATGTAGTTTTAGCTGAAACTCTTGGTTCTGTTGGTACTCAGCTTCATGCTGGATCAGAGCGCAAAATTGTGGGTATAGATGTAAGTGCAACTCACCATAAGTCGGCAACTAGCGGAATTGTTACAGCGGTTGCTACAGCTATTACCTTAGGAAAAACACTTTGCTGCTACGAAATTGTAATAACTAATGATAAAGGTGAGCGAACCTGCACTGCTCGAATTACCTGTTTGATCTTGGCTGATAGATAGTAAATCTATTTATCAGGAGCGGCATCTGGTGAAATTACTGCTTTAGCAACATCTTTCATCGAGATTCTACGATCCATCGCAGTTTTTTGAATCCAACCAAAACTCTCTGGCTCTGATAAATTCATTGCTTTCATCAAAATACCTTTGGCCCGATCGATAATTTTGCGAGTCTCAAGCCTTTCGTATATATCGGCAACCTCTGCCTCCAGACTTTTCATTTGGCGGTGGCGACTAATTGCAATCTCAATTGCTGGAAGTAGATCATTAATTGAAAATGGCTTAACCACATATGCCATTACGCCTGCATCGCGTGCTCGCTCAACTAACTCGCGTTGACTAAACGCAGTTAACATTAGAACTGGAGCAATAGAGATGATTTGCTCAGCCGCAGTTATGCCATCAACCTCTGGCATCTTCACATCCAAGATCGCAAGGTCGGGCTTATGTTGCTTAGCTAATTCGATTGCCACTGCCCCATTTTCTGCTTGAGCAACAACCTCATAACCAGCCTCAGTTAACATCTCAACTAGATCTAGACGAATGATGGTTTCATCTTCGGCAACTAAGATCTTAATTTTTTGCTCTTTTGTATTCATGTGCCTCGAGTCGGATTCGAACCGACACTATACGGTTTTTGAGACCGTCCTCTCTACCGTTGGAGTACCGAGGCGTATAGAGAGTCTGAGTTTATAGTGGTTACTTTTTTATACGAAATTACTTACGATACGCAGGCGCAACGCCGCCAACTGCATCGCCAATTTTGTGTACTCGCATAGCATTGATTGAGCCAGGAATACCAGGAGGTGAGCCAGCCACAATTAAAACTAAGTCGCCAATTTTAACTCGTTTAGATTCAATTAAAATACTATCAACCTGCATAACCATTTCATCGGTATGACTTACTACTGAAGTAATCATCGACTCAACGCCCCAAGAAAGAGCTAGCCTGTTATAAGTGCCAATCTCTGGAGTCAGTGCCAACATTGGAATTGGTGAGCGAAGCCTGGACATTCTTCTTGCCGAATCTCCGCTTTGGGTAAAGGCAACTAAAAACTTAGCGCCAACTGTTAGCCCAACCTCGGTTGCTGCCTTCGTAATTGCGCCACCTTTGGTAGCAGGTGAGTGTCTAAGTGGTGCAATTTGATCAAGTGCTACCTCTTCAGTTCGTTCAATAATTCGTGCCATAACTTTTACAGTCTCGATGGGAAAACTACCGATACTTGTTTCACCTGAAAGCATTAATGCATCGGCGCCATCCAAAACTGCGTTAGCACAATCAGTTGCTTCAGCGCGAGTTGGTTGAGAGTTGCTAATCATTGAATCAAGCATTTGAGTTGCCACAATTACTGGTTTTGCAGATTCTCTAGCAAGAGTAATACATCGCTTTTGAACCATCGGTACATCCTCGATCGGTAGCTCTACCCCTAAATCACCGCGCGCCACCATAATGCCATCGAAGGCATCAACAATCTCCTGCAAATTTGCTACCGCTTGTGGCTTTTCAATTTTAGCAATAATTGGAATATGAATTCCCTCTTCATCCATAATTTTATGCACGCCTTTAATATCAGCAGCGCTACGCACAAAAGATAAGGCAATAAAATCAGCACCAGCTTTTAATCCCCAACGTAGATCGTCGATATCTTTCTCAGACATGGCAGGGACAGACACTGCTACGCCAGGTAAATTTATGCCCTTATTATTACTAACTAAACCTGGCTGAATAACCTTAGTTACCACATCATTTGACTTAACCTCAACTACTTCAACAGTAACTTTTCCATCATCAATCATTATCTTGTCGCCAACTCTGCAGTCACCTGGCAAGCCTTTGTAGGTAGTACTAACTCGATCCTTAGTACCAGAAATATCCTCTGTTGTAATTGTAAAAATATCACCACGCGCTAACTCGTGTGGTCCATCAGCAAATCTTCCTAGCCGAATCTTTGGTCCTTGTAGATCTACTAAAATTGCTACCGCTTTATTTGCTTTTTTAGCTGCAGTTCTAACAGCAGTAAGTCGACTTTGATGTTCTGTGTGATCCCCGTGCGAGAGATTTAACCTAGCCATGTTCATGCCAGCATCAATTAACTCGACAATTTTTTCTACCGACTCAACAGCCGGACCCATGGTGCATACAATTTTCGCCCGGCGCATAGATTTACTCTAAACCATTAACTGACGCTCAGTGGATTCAATCGGAAATGGTAGCTGCGTTTGCCCTGATAAATAGGTATCCACAGTAGATGCTGCGCTTCTACCCTCAGCAATCGCCCAAACAATAAGTGACTGGCCTCGACCAGCATCACCACAAACATATACGCCCTCAGTTGAGGTTGCATACTCATGATCTCGCTTTATATTTCCTCGCTCATCCACTTCAACCTCAAGTTGTGTTAATAGATCACTCTTTTCAGCCCCAGTAAATCCCATTGCTAAAAGAACAAGTTGGGCCGGAATTTCTTTCTCACTACCAGTAACTGGTTCAAATTTGCCATTAATAAATTCTGTCTCAACTAATTTTATAGCAGATAAGTTCCCATCTTTATCTTTAATAAATTCTTGAGTTGATACTGCATACATCCGCTCCCCTGCCTCCTCATGCGCACTACTAACCCGATAAATCATCGGATAGGTTGGCCATGGCTGAGTGCTTGGGCGTTCATCAGTTGGTCTTGGCATAATCTCAAGTTGCGTTACAGACTTAGCACCTTGCCTAATCGCTGTTCCTAAACAATCAGCTCCGGTGTCGCCGCCACCAAGAATTACTACATCCTTACCCTTTGCATTAATAGGTGGCTCACTTGGTAACTCATCTAATGCCTGTTTGTTTCCCCATGGTAAATACTCCATCGCTTGATAAACGCCCTTAGCATCTCGTCCTGGAATTGGTAGCTCGCGCCAATTTGTTGCCCCAATCGCTAAGACAACTGCGTCATACTTACTGCGTAATGCTGCACCAGTAATATCTTTACCAACATCAACGCCAGTTCTAAATCTAGTTCCCTCTTGCTCCATCTGATAAAGCCTACGATCAACAATAGATTTCTCCATTTTAAACTCAGGAATTCCATAACGAAGTAACCCACCAATTTTGTCAGCTCTTTCATACACTGCAACGGTATGACCTGCTCTTGTTAATTGTTGCGCAGCAGCTAATCCTGCTGGTCCTGAACCGATTACGGCAACTGTTTTTCCAGATAGCCGATCTGGAATTAGTGGGAGTACCCGCTTTTCTAGAAATGCCTCTTCAATAGTTCTTAGCTCCACTTGTTTAATAGTTACAGCATCAGCGTTAATTGCAACAACACATGCTGTTTCACATGGTGCTGGACATAAACGACCAGTAAACTCAGGAAAATTATTTGTTGCGTGCAGACGATCTATTGCTTCTGCTTTCTCTCCACGCCAAATTAAGTCATTCCACTCTGGAATTAAATTACCAAGTGGGCAACCCTGATGGCAAAAAGGAATTCCACAATCCATGCAGCGGCCAGCTTGCTTTTGTAGATGTGAAAACTCTTGCTCCTGATAAACCTCTTTCCAATCTTTAATCCGCACATCAACCGGACGACGTTTTGGAACCTCTCGTGGTGTTGTTAAAAATCCCTTTGGATCAGCCACCGATTGCCGCCATAACTGCGCTCTCAATTGGAAGACCTTCGCGCTCTGCCTTTGCCATTACCTCTAGAACTCTTGCATAATCACGTGGCATCACTAATGAGATTCGAGACTTAATAGCATCCCAATCCTTAATTAGTTCACCAGCAACCTTTGAACCAGTCTCAGCATAAAACTTTGAAACATAACCTTTAACAATCTCATCTTGATCTGCCGGGAGCGCTAATACATCCACTAACTCTGAATTTACCAGCGCTTGATCTAGATCTAATACAAATGCTCTGCCACCTGACATTCCTGCTGCGAAGTTTCTTCCTGTTTTGCCGAGAACAATCACTGTACCGCCAGTCATATATTCACAGCCATGATCACCTACACCTTCTACAATTGCTACTGCGCCAGAGTTTCTTACACAAAATCTCTCACCAACAACGCCGGCAATCATGATCTCACCTGAGGTTGCGCCATAGCCAATTACATTTCCTGCAATAACATTTTTACTGGATTCAAACTTTGCCCGCTCATCTGGCCTAATAATTACTCGCCCACCTGATAAGCCCTTTGCCACATAATCATTACTATCACCATAAAGTCGAAGTGTTAAGCCAGATGGAATAAACGCGCCAAAGGATTGACCAGCTGAGCCATGGAAAGTTATATCAATTGTGTCTGCTGGTAATCCTCCGCCGCCATACTTTCTCGTAATTTCAGCACCTAACATTGTGCCAACAGTTCTGTTCACGTTACGAACTGACATTTCTAATCTGACAGGGGCTGCTTTATCTAATGCTGCTGCTGATAACTTAATTAATTCATTATCTAATGCAGCAGATAATCCGTGGTCCTGAATGCTCTCATTTTTTCGAGGTGAATTATCACTTGGCACAAGTAATAATGGAGTGAGGTCTAAGCCGATCGCTTTCCAATGATCAACCGCTGATCTAGTATCTAGTAACTCAACCTGACCGATTGCATCTGCCAAACTCTTAAAGCCAAGTTGGGCTAGTAACTGCCTCACCTCTTCAGCAATATATTCAAAGAAGGTTTCCACAAACTCTGGCTTACCGGTAAATTTCTTGCGTAACTCAGGATTTTGAGTAGCAACTCCAACTGGACAGGTATCTAGATGACAAACTCGCATCATTACGCAACCTGAAACTACAAGAGGTGCGGTCGCAAAACCAAACTCTTCAGCTCCTAATAGCGCTGCAATTAAAACGTCACGACCGGTTTTCATCTGGCCATCAACTTGAACCACAATACGATCACGCAAACCATTTAACATCAAGGTTTGTTGTGTTTCGGCCAATCCAAGTTCCCATGGTGCACCAGCATGCTTAAGTGATGTCAACGGAGAGGCGCCAGTACCACCATCATGGCCTGAGATTAAGACAACATCAGCATGCGCCTTACTTACTCCAGCAGCAACTGTTCCAACCCCAACCTCAGCTACTAACTTCACATGAACTCTGGCATTTTTGTTAGCATTTTTTAGATCATGGATTAATTGTGCAAGATCCTCTATGGAATAAATATCATGGTGCGGTGGTGGTGAAATTAAGCCGACGCCAGGAGTTGAGTAACGAACTTTTGCAATCCAAGGATAAACCTTGTTACCTGGAAGTTGTCCACCCTCACCAGGCTTTGCACCCTGTGCCATTTTTATTTGAATATCATCGGCATTAACTAAGTACTCACTAGTCACACCAAACCTGCCACTTGCAACCTGTTTAATTGCCGAGCGCCTTGAATCACCGTTGGCATCTAAAGTATTGCGAGCAGGATCCTCTCCCCCTTCGCCAGTATTTGATTTACCACCGATACGGTTCATTGCAATAGCTAAGGTCTCATGTGCCTCCTGCGAGATTGATCCATATGACATGGCGCCAGTAGCAAATCTTTTTAAGATCTCTGATACAGGTTCGACCTCATCAATTGAGATTGGAGTACGAACTCCCTCTTTAAAATTAAATAAGCCACGTAGTGTCATTAACCTGCGTGATTGATCATCAACTCGGGCTGTATAACGCTTGAAGACATCAAATCTCTTTTCCCTAGTTGCATGTTGCAAGGTAAAGACTGTCTCTGGATCAAATAGGTGCGGCTCACCTTCGCGTCGCCATTGATACTCGCCACCAATTTGCAAACGCTTAGCACCAGGAATCTCACCCCCTGGTGGATATGCGATGTGGTGACGACGAATTGTTTCTTGCGCAATTATTTCAATTCCAACCCCACCCAATCGTGAGGTGGCACCAACAAAGTATTCATCAACAATCTCTTTTGATAAGCCGATCGCCTCGAAAATTTGTGCTCCAGTGTAAGAAGCAATAGTTGAAACACCCATCTTAGACATCACCTTTAAAACACCCTTACCTAATGATTTAATTAAATTTCTAACCGCCTTCTCAGGTGTTAATCCAGTAATTACTCCTTGTCGTACTAAATCTTCAGCGCTCTCCATGGCAAGGTATGGATTAACCGCTGCTGCACCAAATCCAATAAGTAAGGCAACATGGTGAACCTCACGAACCTCACCACTTTCAACAACCAAACCGACTTTAGTTCTAGTTTTCTCACGAATTAAATGGTGATGTACCGCGGAGAGAAGAAGTAGTGACGGAATCGGTGCATTTTCTGCATCACCATCACGGTCAGATAAAACAATAATTCTGGCACCTTCATCAATAGCTTTTGAAACCTGCCGGCGAATCTCATCAATTTTAGAAACTAGCGATCTACCACCGCCAGCAATTGGAAATAATCCACGCACAACATGAGAAGTAAAACCTGGTTGATCATCATCAGCATTAACATTAATAATTTTAGCTAACTCATCATTATCAATTACTGGAAATTGTAGTGAGATCTGTCGACATGAAGCAGGGCCTGGATCTAACAAATTATGCTCTGGTCCAATTGAGCCACCAAGTGAGGTAACTAGCTCCTCGCGGATAGCATCTAGCGGTGGATTTGTTACCTGTGCAAATAACTGTGCAAAGTAATCAAATAACAATCTTGGTTTTTCAGATAGGGCAGCAATTGGTGTATCTGTTCCCATAGAACCAAGTGGCTCCGCTCCATTCTTTGCCATCGGGGTAATAATTAACCGCAACTCCTCCTCGGTATAACCAAATGCACGTTGGCGGCGTACAACAGATGAGTGTGGATAAACAATATGTTCTCTCGCGGGTAAATCACTTAATCTAACTAAACCTGCAGAGAGCCACTGCCCATAAGGAGCTGCGGCGGCAAGTGAATCTTTGATCTCTTCATCCTCAATAATCCGACCAGCCTCAATATCAACTAAAAACATCTTGCCCGGCTGCAATCTGCCTTTGCGAACAATTTTTTCTGGCGCAAAATCAAGTACACCGACCTCACTTGCTAACACAACTAAACCATCCTCAGTTACCCAAAATCTTGAAGGGCGCAACCCATTGCGATCTAAAACTGCGCCAACTTGCTTACCATCGGTAAATGTCACACATGCTGGTCCATCCCATGGCTCCATTAATGCAGAGTGAAAGGCATAAAAATCTCGGCGCTCATCCGTCATAGTGGTGTTGTTCTCCCACGCCTCTGGAATCATCATTAGTACTGAGTGTGGCAAAGATCTGCCACCTAAATACAAAAGCTCTAAAACTTCATCAAAGGAGGCAGAGTCACTGCCGGAGTTATTTACAATTGGAAATAATCTCTTTAGATCACCTGGTATTAAGTCACTCTGTAATAATGTTTCACGCGCACGCATCCAATTACGATTTCCTTTAACTGTATTGATCTCACCATTATGAGCGATATAACGATATGGATGAGCAAGTGGCCAAGAAGGAAATGTATTTGTAGAAAATCTAGAGTGAACTAGCGCCAGCGGTGATTCAACAAGAGGATTGGATAGATCAGGAAAGAACTCCTCTAACTGCCCGGTAGTTAACATACCTTTATAAACAATAGTGCGAGAGGAAAGGGATGGCACATAAATAGGAAGAGTGTGCTCAACTCGCTTTCGCAAACAGAAAACCATTCGCTCAAGTACTAACTCCTGCTCATTTTTTAAACCAGCGATAAATATTTGCTGAAAATCTGGCATTACTGAAAGAGCAGTTTTTCCCAGGGATACTGAATTTATTGGCAGATTTCGCCAACCCAGAATTTGTAACCCCTCTTCATCCGCAATCTTTGCGATTTTTTCTTTATAACCAATCTCATTTGGCTGAACAAAAAATAATCCCGTTGCATACTCACTTATCTTTGGAAGTGAAAAATCAACTGCTGAGCGGTAAAATTTATCGGGAATTTGAATTAATATTCCAGCGCCATCGCCACTATCCGGTTCAGCACCCGATGCACCACGATGCTCTAAGTTTCGAAGCGCAGTTAAAGCTTTAGACACAATCTCATGGGTCGGTAATTTGTTTAAAGTTGCAACCATCGCAACACCACAAGCATCATGTTCGTTGGCAGGGTCATACAACCCAGTTGCTTTTGGGGTGGTTGAAAAAAGATTGCTATTTTTCAATTTAAAAGGGCCGTCCCACTAATGGGTCAGGACATCGATGGCCCAACTTCTTACAGATGAATGGTAGCAGGCAGATTAAATGCCAGTCATCCCTAATAAGCCACCAATTCCTGCGGTAATAATCACACCTAAGGCTCCACCAGCAAAGATTCTTAGAACGGTTTTAGGAATCGGTGATGATGCAATTCTTGCGCTGATTACGCCAGTTGCTAGAAGGCCAAAGGCTGTGAATACCAAAATAGCGGTCACTTGATTGCTGGTGGATACAACTAGTGCGCCAATCAATGGAATAACTCCACCAGAGGTAAATGCAATGGCAGATGCAACAGCTGCTTGAATTGGTCTGGCCTTAGTATGCTCAAATTGTCCTAGCTCATCTCGTAGATGTGCCTGTAGGGCATCTTTTTCATGCATAGCTGTAGCAACTTCGTGGGCTAATTTTTCAGATAATCCACGGTTCATATAAATATGCACTAACTCTTCTAGCTCACCCTCTGGATCAATAGCCAGATGCTGCATTTCAATTTTTTTGTCTGACTCTTCAATATCATTTTGCGATTTAACAGATACATATTCGCCAACTGCCATAGACATAGCGCCAGCTGCAATTCCAGCAAAACCTGCAGTAATTAAAAAGTCACTTTTCTGGGCGGCTGCAATACCAATCATTAAACTGGCAGTTGAAACTAATCCATCATTTGAGCCAAGCACTGCTGCCCTTAGCCAGCCTGCCTTACCTGTTCGGTGCTGTGTATTTCGAATCTGCACATCTCTTAAGCCCATAAATGAATACTAACTCTCTGAGGCAGTTTTAGTTGGTGTGGCACGGCGCTGGCTACGAAATAAATAGAGTATTGAGCAAGATAATACCAATAAAGATACCCAAATATTTAAGCGAAATCCTAAAATATAATTTGCCTCGTCGATACGAATTGCCTCAATCCATAATCTGCCCAAGGTATAGCCAGTGACATATAGAGCAAATATATCTCCCTGATTTTTTACTGTATTTTTTAGAAATCCAGGTAATTTAATCAGTAAAAAAGCAATTATTAAGCACCATATTAATTCATATAAAAATGTCGGGTGAAAGGTTGAAAACTCGCTATAGCCATCTGGTCGATTGGAGGGTTTAATTTCAAGTGCCCATGGCAGATTTGTTGGCTTACCAAAAACCTCTTGATTAAACCAGTTTCCAACTCGGCCAATTGCTTGCGCAATAATTATGCCTGGGGCTAGGGAATCTAGGAATTGTAAAAAATTCAAAGTGGTTTGATGAGTCCTAAAATATAAATATGCACCAAATGCACCAAGGGATATAGCCCCCCATATTCCCAATCCACCCTGCCAAACCCGAAATGCATCTGCTGGATTACCACCATCACCAAAGTAATTTTGGGGTGAACTTATTACGTGATAAATCCGGCCACCAATAATTCCAAAAGGTACTGCCCAAACAGCAGCATCTGAGACATCATCTGGATTACCACCGGATGCGGCATAACGTTTTCTTCCCAGCCATACCGCTGTTGCAATACCAGCAATTATGCAGAGTGCATAGTAATGAATTGTGACTGGGCCTAATGAAAGAGCAGAGGAGCCTGGACTTGGAATTAGGTAACGCATACTGCTGACTTTATTTAACGCCAGCTGCTGCTAACGCCGCCTTAAACTTAACTGGATCACCATACTCAGTCTTGCGATCCATCTCTTTACCATTAATAAATATTGTTGGTGTGCTATTTACATTAGCCTTTCCAGATTCAACTGCAACATTGTTAGTCCATTTGACATAGGTGCCATCATTTACACACTTTTCAAAGGAGTTGGATTTAATTCCAACAGATTTACCAAGAGCAACTAGTGCCTCACTCTGCCACACCCCTGAGTTTTCACCAGTAGGCTGATTTTGGAATAATGCTAAGTTCATATCAACAAATTTGCTCTCATCAGCAGCACATGCTGCAGCATTTGCAGCCAGAATAGACTCTGGACCAATAAATGTCATTGGATGGTAGACAACCTTTGCTTTATTCTGAGCAATTACTTCATTTAAATAACCACCATTTATAATTTCAAAGGCCCGACAAGCTGGGCACTGATAATCAATATAAACATCAATTTTTGGTGTAGCGCTTGGATTTAAAACTATTCCATAGCCTTCAGCCTCTGATACCGCAGCTGGAACTTGAGCAGTTGAGTTTGATCGATTACTTATGATTGAGAAGACAACACCAACTATCACAATAAATGAGACCATAATTATTACTAAATTACGAGTTCCCTTATCACCACTATTTGTTGTCATTGACTAACTCCTTATATTACTTATCGGACTATTTATCTAGTGCAATTCTACCCTTAGGGTAGTAGTAAAGGTAAATTCCAAGTAGTAATAACCCTAAATCCCTAATAATTTCTGATAGGTACTTCGTATCCTCTGGATCAACTGAGCCGCCACCACCAAAACAACCACAGTCAATACTTAATCCCCTAGCCCATGCTTGAGCTATTGCGACAATAAACACCAACATAGTAAATGCACCAATTACGCCATTAATTTTCACAGCAACACCTAAGATCAAAAGCAAGCCAACTCCGATTTCAATCCAAGGCAGGGTATAACCTAAAAAATTTGCTATTGGAATAGGAAGTAACTCATAAGCACGCACAGCCATCGCTGATTTTTGTAAGTTACCTACTTTTAAACCACCTGCGACAAGTAAGACGCCACCTAAAATAATTCTTGCAAGCAAAGTTAGCCACGGTTGATATTTATTAAACTTATCTAGCACTTCTAACTCCCTCAGATAGCTCAGCTGCTAATTGTTTTATTTTCTTTAAGCCCGACCTACCTGCACCATGCTCTTGAATAATCTTAATAAAAGCAGAGCCAACGATAACGCCATCTGCATAGGAAGCGACCTCTGTAGCCTGTTCCTTATTTGATACCCCAAGCCCAACAGCCACTGGTGTTTTACTGGTGGTGCGAATTCGATCAACCAATGATTTTGCACTTATTGAGACGCGAGATCTTGTACCTGTTACTCCCATCGAACTTGCCGCATAGATAAAACCTGAGCACTCTGAACTAACCTTGGGTAGCCGTTCTTGGGATGTACTTGGCGCAACCACATATATGCGATTAATTGATTTATCGCTAGCTTCACTTTTCCATAACTCTGATTCCTCAATTGTAAGATCAGGTGTAACTACCCCAGATCCACCCGCATCAGATACGGCTGCTGCAAATTTAGCTGCGCCGTACTTCTCAATTGGACTCCAGTAACTCATTACCACCGACGGCACACCGTACTCAACACTGGTTTTTAATAAATCAAAAACTTGATCCACACCAACTCCATTAGCAATTGCTTGCTCAGATGCAGCTTGAATTACTGGTCCATCCATAACTGGATCAGAGTATGGATACCCAATCTCAATCGCATCCACACCACCATCAATCATCGCCTTAATTATTGCCTTCGACTCTTTTTGGGTAGGAAAACCTGCTGGCAGAAAACCAATTAATACCGCCCTATTTTCTGCTTTAGTTTTGGTAAAAAGGTCTTCAAGTGCGGTTGGCATTAAAGCGGTAGTCCAAAATACTCAGCAGCGGTTTGCACATCTTTATCACCACGACCTGAGAGATTTATTAATAAAGTGGCGCCCTTACCTAATTCATTACCAATTTCTAGTGCCCCAGCTAAAGCGTGAGCAGTCTCAATTGCTGGAATAATTCCCTCAGATTTGCATAACAAAGAGAATGCATACATTGCTTGATCATCTGTAATTGGTCGATACTCAGCACGTCCAATGTCATTTAAATACGCATGCTCAGGTCCAACTCCTGGGTAATCCAATCCGGCTGAGATTGAGTGTGACTCAATAGTTTGTCCATCTTTATCTTGCAAAACATAGGAACGAGTTCCATGCAAAACACCTGGTGTACCGCCAGAGATAGTTGCAGCATGGAAGCCACTCTCCACACCCTTACCACCTGCCTCTAATCCGATTAAACGAACTGCTTTATCACCAATGAAAGGATGAAAAATTCCCATTGCATTTGATCCGCCACCAACACAGGCCAATACTGCATCAGGTAATTTGCCAGTTAATGCTAGAACTTGCTCGCGTGCTTCAACGCCAATAATTCTTTGGAAGTCACGCACCATAGTTGGAAATGGGTGAGGCCCAGCAACTGTGCCAAGTAGGTAGTGAGTATCTTCAACATTTGTTACCCAATCACGCATCGCTTCATTAATTGCATCTTTTAATGTCTTTGACCCTTGCGTAACAGGAACAACTGTTGCTCCCAGCAATTTCATTCGCGCCACATTTAGTGCTTGCCGTTTAGTGTCGGCCTCTCCCATATAGACAACACATTCCAAACCAAATAGTGCTGCTGCAGTAGCAGATGCAACGCCATGTTGCCCCGCGCCAGTTTCAGCAATAATTCTTGATTTACCCATTCGCTTAGTTAGTAAGGCTTGGCCTAAGACATTATTAATTTTGTGGCTACCTGTGTGATTTAAATCTTCCCGCTTTAATAAAATTCTTGCTCCACCGGCATGCTCTGAGAATCTTTTTGCATCTGTCAAAATGCTCGGTCTACCACTATATGTTTTATGTAACTCTGTTAACTCAGCGTGAAAGGATGGATCTGCTTGCGCGCTAATATGAGCATCATTAAGTTGGTCTAACGCAGAAATTAAAGCTTCAGGAACAAATCTGCCACCGTAGGGACCAAAGTGACCCAGGATAGATGAGTCCATGCTTTGGGAAGTTTTATCAATTGCCATGGAGGTAGTTTATTCGATCTTTATCGATTGAGCAGTTCATTTATCGTATGAACTGGGTTACCTGCTTTAACCAAAGTCTCACCTACCAGCACTGCATTTGCGCCTAGTGCGCCAACATTAGCAACCTGAGAGCGGGTACTTATTCCAGATTCAGCTACTTTTAATACAGTTGTTGGTAATTGTGGCAAAATTAATTCAAAATTCTTATCATTAACCTCTAACGTTTTTAAGTTTCTACTATTAACACCAATAATCTTTGCGCCAATATCTAATGCAACCTCGGCCTCAACTAAGTCATGAACCTCCACCAATACATCCATACCTAACTCAGTTGCTAACTGATAAAAGTCTATTAGCTGTGATTTAGCAAGAGCTGCAACAATTAATAGCATCAAATCAGAGCCTAAAATTCTTGACTCTAAGACTTGGAACTCAGTAACAATAAAATCTTTTCGCAGCACTGGAATATCAACTGCAGCCCGTACTGCAATTAAATCTGCAATCTTGCCTTTAAATCTGCGCTCCTCTGTTAATACACTAATT
The DNA here is from genome assembly GCA_016462445.1 of Candidatus Nanopelagicus sp. Taxonomy (GTDB): domain Bacteria; phylum Actinomycetota; class Actinomycetes; order Nanopelagicales; family Nanopelagicaceae; genus Nanopelagicus. The sequence continues at coordinate 47,227 of JAEMTE010000004.1, forward strand.
AGATCAGCCCCACCGGTTTGATAACTACTTGCAAGTGCCACCGGGTCTAATATGGCTGAGAGCTCCCCCTTGCTTGGAGATGATCGTTTTACCTCAGCAATTAATCTCATGCCATCTTTATTTAGCGCTGCGTAAGCTCCACGAAGTTTTGGTGCACTATCTAATTGCTCTCGTAACTGCACACTTGGTACTAAACGTTTTTGGAGATCCTCTAATACGCCCTCAATAATTGATGCTAATACACTTGAATCACTCATCGGTTGGATCGATTCCTTCAGAGAGTGCACTCCAATTATTTTGTGGCTTTCGCTCATACTTGCTTGCATCAGAGCGTTTACTTGACCTAATAATTAAGTAGGTAGCAAGTGCTACTAATAGTAGGCTGCCAAAAATTGAGCTTTTCATTTACTGCTCATCATTAAGTTAGCGGTTGCAATAGCACCTAATACAGCTGCTGCTTTATTAATACACTCTTGATTTTCTGAAGCTGGATCTGAATCTGCCACAATTCCAGCACCAGCTTGCACATATGCTGTGCCATCTTTTACAACCGCGGTTCTAATTGCAATGCAGGTATCAATGTTTCCAGTGAAATCTAGATAACCAATTGTGCCACCGTAAATTCCCCGCCTAGTCGGTTCATTCTCTTCAATTATCGCCATTGCTCTTGGTTTTGGCGCCCCCGATAATGTTCCGGCAGGGAAGACTGCAAACAGTGCTTCAATGGGAGCAACTTTATCTGCCAGCTTTCCGATAACTGTCGAGACAATATGCATAACATGTGAGTACTTCTCTATTTGCATAAACTCTGAAACCTCAACTGAACCTGCCTGACATACTCTTCCCAAATCATTACGGCCCAAGTCAACTAGCATTAAATGCTCAGCACGCTCCTTAGGATCTGCCAACAACTCTTGTGCCATCTTGTTATCTATTTCATCATCTGAGTTTCTAGCTCTAGTTCCCGCAATTGGGTGAATCATCACCTGATCACCACTTACCTTAACTAAAGCCTCCGGACTTGAACCAACAATAGATAGGCCATCTGCAAACCGAAATAAGTACATATAAGGGCTTGGGTTTTGTTCCCGCAGTACCCGATAAATATCAAAGGAATCTGCCGAACTGTCGATAGTAAATCTCTGCGAGAGAACTACCTGGAAAGCCTCCCCCGATTTAATCTGTTCTTTGATCAACTCTACTTTTCTAATATAAGTCTCATCACTTGTATTACGGAAAAATTTTGGGGTAACTCGATCTGGAATTGAATTAAATTTAGCGGTATCACTTTTATTTAGATCAGATTCCATTTTATCTAATCTTGAAATGGCTGATTCATAAGCTAAATCAACTCGCTCACTACTACCATCCCAATTAATTGCGTTAGCAATTAATGTAACAACGCCTTCTTGGTGATCAAATACTGCTAAATCGGAGGTGAGCATCATTGCAATCTCTGGGACTTTAATATCAGCTTTGGCATGATTAGGTAACTTCTCAAGTCTTCGCACAATCTCATAACCTAAATAACCAACTAGGCCGCCAGTTAGTGGTGGTAGCCCTTCAATCTTTGGCGAACGTAGGTGGGCAGTAGTAATTCGCAGCGCTGTAAGTGGATCTATTCCAGTGGGTGCACCAGCAGGTCTTACTCCCTGCCAAACTGCTAGACCATTCTCCTCCGTTAGTGTCGCTTCACTATTGACACCAATGAATGAGTAACGTGCCCAAATACCTGCTTCAGCAGATTCAAGTAAAAATGTTCCGCTACGGTGATTAGTTAATTTTTGATAAATTGAAAGTGGTGTTTGACTCTTTAGCGTTAACTTACGGGAAACTGGAATTACATTAAAATTTCGCGCGTAATCACGAAATTCAACAAGAGAGATCATTGCTTTATCCACTTGCCTATTCTGCCTTACCAATCTGCTTGCTGGTGCCGATTATTTATAGCAGATATCTAGCGCCTTACTTATATCAATAGCCCCTACATATAAGGCTTTCCCGAGAACTACACCTTCGATTCCCATCTGCCGTAGATCTGTAAGATCAGATAATTTTGCAACACCACCACTTGCTATGACTGAGCCTTGAGTTGATTGTGAAACTTTTCTAAGTAGATCTAGATTTGGACCACTTAACGCACCATCTGAATCAATATCTGTAACAACATATCTACTGCAACCTGCTTTATCTAGAATTGATAAGTACTCAAATATCTCACCAACTACTAGCCCACTACCCCTTGCAGTAAGCATTTGACCCTTAATATCTAAACTAATGCTTATTCGCTCGCTATTTGCTGCTAGAACTTTCTTAACCCACTCAATATCAGCCAGAGCTGCAGTTCCCAGATTTATCCGGGCAGCTTTTGTAGCAAGTGCATTATTAAGGGATGCATCATTATTAATTCCGCCAGATAATTGCACCTTTGCCGATGTATTATTGATTATCTCTTTAATTAATACACTGTTATTGCCAGTGCCAAAAGCTGCGTCAAGATCAACTAGATGAATCCATTTTGCACCTGCAAGTAAAAAGTCCTTAACTACATCAGATGGAGAACCAAACTCTGAAGCTGAATCTAATTTTGCTTTACTTAATCTGACCGCCATACCAGCCTTAACATCTACTGCTGGGAGTAATTCAAGTTGCTTCATTGGATTATTAAACTACTAAGCAGTCAGGGCCGAGCACAGTTTTAAGATCAGCGCTCAAACTAGGTGAGGCGGTAACTTTTAACCCCTCATCTAACTTTAAAATTGTTTTCTTCTCACCATCTGCTAATCGCAGGTGTACCTCGCGGGCCCCTGGATGTGCTCTTAAAATCTCCTTCATCCGATCAACCACTGGCGGAGTACATCTAGCCATTTCCATCGAAATAATTAGTGGGCCAGTTGGAATTCGATTTAAATCTGGCAGTGTTAAATCTAGAGCAGAAATACGAGCTTGCTCCTCCCGCTTATCTACTCTGCCTCTGATTGCAACAATTCTGTCCTCTACTAAATTAACACCATGAGATGCATAGGCATTTGAGAAGAATAAAACATCAACTGCGCCCTCAAGATCCTCCACGGTAACAATCGCCCAGGGAGTTCCTTGCTTGGAAACCTTTCGTTGAATCTGGGTGATCAAACCGCCAATTGTAATGATTTGATCATGTCCTACTTCAGCAATCTGGCTAATTGAGAAATCTGTAACTGAACGCAATATATGTTCAACACCTAATAATGGATGATCTGAGACATATAGGCCAAGCATCTCTCGCTCATAACTAAGCAGCATCATCTTTTCCCATTCAGTAACTGGAATATCTAAGACAACTCCACTAATACTTGAGGTTGCATTAGCTGCGCCAAATAAATCAAATTGGCCAATAGACTCTGCTCGTTTTGCCTCTGAAACAGCATCTAACGCCTCTAAGAAAACCATCATCAATCCCCGGCGACTGTGATTGAGTGAGTCAAAGGCGCCAGCTTTTATTAGCGATTCAATAGTTTTCTTATTACAGACGAGGGAATCTACCTTGGTTAAGAAATCACCAAAATTTGTATATCTACCCTTACTCTTACGATTTTCAATAATTGATAAAACAACATTCTCTCCCACATTTCGAATAGCGGTTAATCCAAAACGAATATCACTTCCACGCGGGGTGTACTCTGAATCAGATTCATTAACATCAGGTGGCAAAACTTTAATGCCCATCCGCCTTGCTTCATTTAAGTAGAGCGCACTCTTATCCTTATCATCGCGCACACTAGTTAAAAGCGCAGCCATATACTCGGTTGGATAATTAGCTTTAAGGTATGCGGTCCAAAATGAGAGCAATCCATAACCTGCGCTATGTGCTCTATTAAAGGCATAATCTGAGAAGGGAATTAGTGTCTGCCATAACTTCTCTATCGCATCCTCTGAGAAACCGTTTGTTTTCATTCCTGCTTCAAAGTGCACTTTTTCTTTATCTAGTATCTTTTTATCCTTCTTACCCATCGCCTTACGAAGCAGATCCGCGCGACCTAAGGTAAAGCCAGCAACCTTTCGAGCAATTGCTAATACCTGCTCTTGATAAACGATTAACCCGTATGTGTCCTTCAAAATTTCATTTAATGGCTTTTCCAACTCAGGATGAATACCTACTGGTGCCTTTCGACCATTTTTATAATCTGCATATTTATTATGGGAATCCTCACCCATCGGACCTGGTCGATAGAGCGCAATTACCGCTGATATATCCTCAAAACTATCAGGTGCCATAGATCTAAGTAGGGCTCTAATTGGTGCGCTATCTAACTGAAAAACTCCTAAGGTGTCACCTCTGGATAATAAATCAAATGTCTTCTTATCTTTAAGGGGCAAGTCTTCAAGAACAACAGTTTTTCCAAGATTCTTCTCAATATTAATTAGGCAATCATCAAGAACTGAAAGATTTCGCAGGCCTAGAAAATCCATTTTAAGCAACCCAGTTGCTTCACATGCACCCATATCAAACTGGGTAATAATCACACCATCTGCTTCTCGACGATGAATTGGAATTACATCAAGTAGTGGCTCCTTACTTAATATAACTCCTGCAGCGTGTACTCCCCATTGCCGCTTTAATCCTTCAATACCTAAAGCAGTATCAACTATTCTCTTTGAGTCAGGATCACTTTCATAAATTCCTCTAAACTCTGCTGCCTCACCATACCTACCATCTTCAAGATCAAATATTCCACCAAGTGAAATATCCTTACCCATTACAGCTGGTGGCAGAGACTTTGTAAGCCGCTCGCCCAATACATACGGGTAGCCAAGCACTCGAGTTGAATCTTTAATCGCTTGTTTAGATTTAATAGTTCCATAGGTAATAATCTGAGCAACTCGATCCTCACCATACTTGGCTGTGGCATATTGGATCATCTCCGATCTTCTGCGCTCATCAAAATCTAAATCAATATCTGGCATCGAAATACGTTCTGGATTTAAAAATCTCTCAAACAGCAAACCAAATTTAATTGGGTCAAGTCCGGTAACTCCTAATGAGTAGGAGACCAGTGAGCCAGCAGCAGAGCCACGACCAGGACCAACTCGGATTCCAACCTCTCGGGCATGCTTACAGAGATCAGCTACTACCAAAAAATACCCTGGAAATCCCATCTTGATCATTACATCTAATTCAAAGTTAAGTCGCTCTTGATACTGCGCCGGAATCTGATTATCCATCCGTTTTGCTAAACCTTCATTAGCTAATTTTCTAAGCCAACTATCCTCACTCTCGCCCTGCGGAACTGGAAATCTAGGTAGTAGATTCTCGCCCTCACGCATGGTTGTTTCGCAGCGATCTGCAATAAGTAATGTGTTATCACATGACTCAGGAAACTCCTTAAACAATTCACGCATTTGAGCAGCAGATTTTAGATAGAACTCTGCATTTTCAAACTTAAATCGCTTTGGATCAGCCATAGTTGCACCAGATTGAATGCACAGCAACACCTCGTGGGCAGCAGCATCAGCATGGTGGGTGTAGTGCAAATCATTTGTTGCCAGCAGTGGCAGATTCAACTCTTTACCCAATTTTATTAAGTCATTAAATGCCCGTTTTTCAATCTCTATTGAGTGATCCATTAACTCTAAATAAAAATTATCAGCTCCAAATATGTCTCGCATCTCACTCGCGGCATTAATCGCCTCTTTATAACTACCCATTCGCAATCTAGTTTGGATCTCACCTCCAGCACAGCCAGTCGTTCCGATAATTCCCTTTGCATATTTAGCTAATAACTCTCTATCCATGCGGGGCTTGTAGTAAAAACCTTCTAGGGATGCAAGGGAAGAGAGTTTAAATAAATTAGATAAGCCCTCATTATTTTCAGCAAGTAATGTCATATGGGTGTAAGCGCCACCACCAGAGACATCATCCTCACCTCCCTCTGCCCATTTAACTCTTCGCTTATCAAATCTAGATTCTGGAGCAACATATGCTTCGATACCAATTATTGGTTTTATACCAGCTGCTTTAGCAGTTTTATGAAATTCAAATGCACCAAAGACATTTCCGTGATCTGTCATTGCAATCGCTGGCATTTCCTGCCTTGCAACCTCTGCTACTAGCTCTGAGATTTTGGCAGCGCCATCTAACATCGAGTACTCCGTATGTACATGAAGATGTACGAAGTTGCCCGAGTTTTGCTGGTTACTAGATGCAGATGGCATGGATGGTGAGATTACTACTGGCTTTAATTTCTAGCGGGCTATATCAGAAAGGAGCGTAAGCGAGCGTGTCAGATCCTCTGGGTATTCAGCACTAAAAGAGATCTGCTCCCCGCTTGCCGGATGGGTAAATCCAAGTTGTTTGGCATGTAGCCAAGGCCTGGAGATCTTTAATCGCTGCGCAAGGGATGGGTCGGAGCCATAAGTTAAATCCCCAACTAATGGGTGATGAAGAGCGGAGAAGTGAACTCTAATCTGGTGAGTTCTACCAGTCTCAAGTTCAATTTCAAGCAAAGTAACAGCTGGAAAAGCTTCTAAAGTTTTGTAGTGCGTAATACTTGGTTTGCCATTTGCTACAACTGCAAAACGGTAATCCTCTCTTGGGTGTCTATCAATTGGTGCATCGATAGTTCCTACAGTGGGATCCATATGTCCCTGCACTAATGCGTGATAAACCTTAGAAACAGTGCGATCTCTAAATTGATCTTTTAAATGGGAGTAGGCAATCTCATTTTTTGCCACCACCATTAGACCGGATGTACCAACATCTAAGCGATGCACAACTCCTTGCCGCTCAGCAGCGCCAGAGGTAGCAAGTTGATATCCGGCAGCAAATATTGCGCCCACTACTGTGGCACCTTGCCACCCTGGGCTTGGATGCGCAGCAATTCCAACTGGCTTATCAATCACTATTAAATACTCATCATCATAAACAACCTTTAATCCATCAATTGGTGTGGCAGTTAACTTTGCCTCACCCTTTGCTGCTGGCAGCAGAATCTCTATTTGATCACCAGTTGCAACTCGGTCAGATTTACCAACCGCCTTACCAGATTTAGATATTTCACCTGATTCAATTAATCCCACGATCACGTTACGAGAAAGTCCTAGTAATCTAGATAGCGCAGCATCTACTCGCTCTTGATTTAACCCCTCTGGTATAACCAAGTTTCTTACCTCACGCTTACTCACTTTTTTCTCCACTCTTATTAAAGGAGATATTTCGCCAACTTAAATATGAAATAAGTATCGCAGCGCTAACCACTGCCATGTCAGCAATATTAAAGATCGGCCAGTGCGGAACTTGAATCCAATCTACTACCTCTCCTTGCAGCCCACCGGGTGAGCGAAATATCCGATCAGATAGATTGCCAAAAATGCCACCAAGGGCTAGCCCTAGTGCAAATGCCCATTTAGTAGATTCAACCTTGCGACCAAAATAAAATATTACTGCCACCATAATAATTGAAAAAGTAGATAAAAATATTGTGCCACTTGAGGCTAAACTAAAAGCTGCTCCGGAGTTAAAAGCCAGCCGAAATTGCAAAATATCTCCGATAATTTGCTTTGGCTCATCAGATAAACTTTTAATTGCTAAGAATTTTGTAAAATGATCTACAGCAAATACTACTAAAGCGGTAGCCGCTAACCATTTTCGCTGAAGATAGTTCAGCGTCGTTCCTCTTTTTGTTTACAGACCATACATAAGGTGGCACGTGGGAAAACTTGTAACCTAGCCTTTCCTACAAAGTTTCCACACTCTTCACACTTACCGTAACTCTTATTATCAATTCTCTCTAAGGCCCGCTCACTTTGTTGCACCATATCCCTTGCGTTATATACCAAGGACATCTCATGCTCGCGCTCGAAAGTTTTAGCTCCGGCATCTGCTTGATCATCACCAGCACCAACACCTGCTGCCTCTACAAGATCTTCCATCTCAGCCTCTGCTATCTCTAACTCTTTACGCAATCTAATCAAATCTTTAGATAATTCACTTCTTATTGCTTTTAACTCCGTAGCATTCCAGGCAATCTCACCTGACTGAATGATTAAAGGTGTAGGGGCAGCTTTAATTGGCTTAAGAGCTGCTGCCTTCTTAGATTTTAGAATTGGCTTTGCTGGCGGCAACATAACCAACCTTCGCTCAGCCACAACTGGCATTGCGTTTGGATTTGGAATAGTTGAAGTAACAGAGATTGTGGTTGAAGATCCTGATGTTGAGGTTTGTAACTTTGCTGGGAATGGTTTGCCTGGTGCTTTTTTAGCAGATTTTTTCGCCAACTTTGGTTTAACAATATTTGATGATCGCCCTGCACTCTTTTTGGCAGACTTCTTTACAATCGGCTTTTTAGCTTTGCTTTTTTGGGCAGCAGTTTTCGCTGGCTTTTTTGCCTTTGATTTTGTACTTTTCTTTGCCGTTTTCTTAAAAAACTTCTTGATAGCCACATTACCCCCTGGAGGGGGAAAGGTTATGGCTTGGCTCAACTAATTACCAACCGCCACCCCCGCGGATAAAAGGTAGATGCGGGAAATGTAATTCTGCGCGTTAGAATGTGGGGTGAATATGAATAAGAAGCGCGAAATCAACAGCTTATCTGCGCAAATCGATCTGCCGGTAATGGAAGCAGGAATCTTAGATTTCTGGTCACAAAATCAAATTTTTGAAAAATCAGTGACTAACCGAAATGGTTCACCTCGTTGGAGCTTCTACGAAGGTCCGCCAACTGCAAATGGTATGCCAGGAACGCACCACATTGAAGCCCGCGTATTTAAGGATTTATTTCCACGCTTTCAAACTATGAAGGGAAAGCAGGTAATTCGTAAAGCTGGTTGGGATTGTCATGGTCTGCCAGTTGAGATTGCAGTTGAAAAAGAGTTGGGCTTTACCGGTAAGGCTGATATCGAAAAATTTGGAGTAGCAGCTTTTAATGATAAGTGCCGCGAATCTGTACAACGCCATGTTAATGAGTTTACTGCGATGACTAAACGAATGGGTTTCTGGGTAGATTTTGATGATGCCTACTGGACGATGTCACCGTCATACATTGAAAGTGTTTGGTGGTCACTGCAACAAATTTGGCAAAAAGGCTTATTAGTACAAGATCATCGAGTCGCACCTTACTGTCCAAGATGCGGTACTGGATTATCTGATCATGAGTTGGCGCAAGGGTATGAAACTATTCAAGACCCTTCAGTCTTTGTTCGCTTTCCTGCGACCTCCGGCAAATTAGCAGAGTTAAAAGCCACTCTCCTAGTTTGGACAACTACGCCTTGGACCTTAGTTGCTAACACCGCAGTTGCGGTAAATCCAAAGGTTACCTACCAAGTAATTGAGGTAGTAAGTGATGAAAAAACGGAGCGATTGGTAGTTGCAGCCGACTTAGCATCTGTTCTAGGTGATGAGGGTAAAGTAATAGCGACATTTAAAGGCAGTGAGCTTGAACATACAAAATACGCACGTCCCTTTGATTTTGTTGAGATTAATGATTCCCATTATGTAGTGCTTGCTGATTATGTAACAGTTGAAGATGGCACTGGCTTAGTGCATCAGTCACCAGCATTTGGTGCAGATGATTTAGAGGTATGCCGTAAATATAACTTGCCAGTTATCAATCCAATTAGCCCAGATGGGCATTTTCTAAAAGAGGTGCCACTTGTTGGTGGTGTATTTTTTAAAGAGGCAGATAAGGCATTGATTAAGGATCTAAAGGCGCGGGGCTTAATGTTTAAGAGTTTACAGTTTGAACACTCATACCCTCACTGCTGGAGATGCCATACCGCTTTGATGTACTACGCCCAGCCATCTTGGTATATCAAAACTACTGAGATTAAAAAGGAGCTGTTGCGAGAGAATTCCAAAACAGATTGGCATCCAGAGACAATTAAAACTGGACGGTTTGGTGATTGGCTTAATAATAATATTGACTGGGCAGTATCCCGCAACCGTTACTGGGGAACTCCGCTGCCGATCTGGCGGTGTGAAAATAAACATGAGATTTGTGTTGGCTCATTAGCTGAACTAGGAAAGTTAGCGGGCAAAGAGTTAAGCACGCTAGATCCACACCGACCATTTGTGGATGATATTAACTTTGCCTGTAATGAGTGTTCAGCGCTTATGACGAGAATTCCAGAGGTAATCGATTGTTGGTATGACTCAGGTGCCATGCCATTTGCACAGTGGGGCTACCCACACAAGCAAGATTCTGTGGCGCAGTTTAAAGCTGCCTACCCAGCTGATTTTATTTGCGAAGCAATTGATCAAACCCGCGGTTGGTTTTACACATTAATGACAATTGGCACCTTAGTCTTTGACAAATCCTCATACAAAACAGTTTTATGTTTAGGTCATATTTTAGATAAAGATGGCCGCAAGATGAGTAAGCATCTAGGTAATGTGCTAGAGCCAATGCCACTTATGAATCAACATGGGGCAGATGCTGTGCGCTGGTACATGCTAGCCGCTGGTTCACCTTGGAGTGCAAGGCGAGTTGGCCATGATGCAATCTCTGATGTGGTGCGCAAGACCTTACTTACCTACTGGAACACAATCTCATTCTTCACTCTTTATGCCAACGCAGCAGATTTTAAGGTCTCAACAGTTCCGAAGGATCTAACGCTGATGGATCGTTGGATTCTCTCGGAGTTAAATAAATTAATTCAAAGCGTAGATACTGCTCTGGAAAGCTTTGACTCCCAAGGTGCTGGCACTGTAATAGCTGCCTTTATTGATGATCTATCTAACTGGTATGTTCGCCGATCTCGCCGACGGTTCTGGGATGGTGATCCAGTTGCTCTTAACACTCTTTACTTTTGCCTTAAGAATTTAACCCTATTACTTGCGCCGATGGTGCCATTTATCTCAGAGCATGTTTGGCAAAGTTTAATCCGAGTAGCAGAGGGTGAACAAATTGAATCGGTTCATCTAGCAAACTTTCCAGTTGCTGATAAATCATCAGTTGATGAGAAATTATCTAATGCGGTTGCACTATCGCGTCGGCTAGTTGAACTAGGAAGAGCGGCTAGAGCTGAGTCCGGCGTTAAAATTCGCCAGCCACTCTCCCGTGCATTAGTTTCTGCTACCGGCTGGGAGCAGATGTCGCAGGAGATTAAGACCCATATTGCCGAGGAGCTAAATATTTTAAAAGTTGATGGTATCCAGGTTGCTGGAACTGATTTAGTAGATATCTCAGTTAAAGCCAACTTCCGCACTCTTGGTACAAAATTTGGTGCAGATGTTCAGGTGATCGCTAAGCAGATCACTGCAATCGATGCTGGAGTAATGGTCAAAGAGTTGCGTAAAAGTAACTCATACAAGATTACAGTTGAATTAGCTGGTAAGAAAAAAGATATTGAGATTGACTTAGATGATCTAGTAATTACTGAGACACCAAGAAGTGGTTGGTCGGTTGCCTCCCATGGTGGTGAAAGTTTGGCACTAGATCTTGCCCTTACCCCTGATCTAATCCGGGCTGGCTTAGTGCGTGAAGTAATTAGAGCAATTCAAGAAGAGCGCAAGCGCATTGGTCTAGATATTAGTGATCGAATTACTGTCAATTGGAACGCCACCGGTGATTTGGCGGCGGCAATCACCTCAGGTATCAGTGAAATTAGTGCAGAGGTCCTTGCTACTCAAATGCAGCAAAATAAAGCAGAGAATGCAAGTGATAATGAGTTAGGACTCTGGCTTAGTTTAGTAAAAATTAATTAAAGCAACACAACTAAGCGCATCAGCAACTGCACCACAAAAAATACCACGATAAATGAGAGATCTAATGAGATGCCACCTAATCTAAGTGGCGGCACAAATTGTCTTACAAAGCTAAGTGGCTTATCAGTTACTGAGTAAATTAATTCAGCCAGCGCCAAGATCACACCACTTGGGCGCCAGTTGGGTGAGAAAATACGAACATAATCTAAAATTAATCTACCGACTAATGCAATTAGAAATAAATTAAGAACCCAGTAAAGCAGAGAAAAAATTACACCCATTTGCTATGGGATAATCAGCTTTGATTAAAAAAACTTGCCTGTGCTGCAGAGTTCTTATCTTCAACGCTTACTGAAACATTTGGCGGTGTAAGTAAGAAAACCTTTGGCGTTACTCTTTCAATACTTCCATGGTGTCCAAAAACTAACCCGGAGGCAAAATCTACCAACCGTTTACGCTCTGACTCTTCCATGTCACTTAGATTCATAATTACCGGTTTACCTTCACGGTAATGCTCACCAATTAAACGTGCTTCGCTGTAGGTGCGAGGTGTCAACGAAATAATATGATCCATCACCTTTACTGAATCACCTGCTGGTGCTAAATCAATATTTTGTTTAGGTGCACTCTTAGTATTGGCTCTTACCAAGCGAGGTGCCCGCTCAGTTAATTGATTTGCGCTTCCATGGTCTAACTCATCCTCATCCATTAATCCGAGGTATCCAGCAACCCGCTTAAATGCACTAGCCATAACCAAAGGCTATGCGATCTGATCCCGATTACCGAGGATTGAACTACCAATTCGCAGATGTGTCGCGCCATAGGAAATTGCCATTTCATAGTCGCCACTCATCCCAGAGGAGAGGGATTTAGCGTTGGAAAATGTGAGCAAAAAATCACCATGTATTTTCGATAGATTGGCAAAGGCTGACTCAGTAGGTGAATCGGTAGGAGCAACTGCCATTAATCCCTGCAGTGCAACACCAGGTAATTTTGTGATCTGATTTGCTAACTCAATTAACTTAGCTGGATCTACCCCACCACGTGACTCTGGTGGTTGATCCAGTGAGACCTGAATAAAAATTGGCTTAGGCTGGCCACTACTCTGTTCAGAGATTATTTGTGCATATTTAATCTGATCAACTGAGTGAATACAGCAGGCCCAGTTAGTAATTGATTTTAATTTATTGCTCTGAATCTGGCCCTGAAAATGCCAATTAATATCAGAGGGCAACTGCTCCACCTTGCTACTTGCCTCTTGATCTCTATTCTCACCAAATTGGCGAACCCCTAATGAGTACAAGATCTCTAAATCTGATAAGGGAAAACTCTTGGTAACTGCAATTAAAGTTATTTCATCAGTTGAGCGCCCAGCTTTAGCTGCTGCCGCATCTATCTTTGCTCGCACAGTATCTAGATTTTCTCTTATCTGATCAACTCTTTTCACAGGCAGATTAATCCAATCTGCCTACCAGGTTGGCCATCTCTGCGATGTGAGTAATAATCAGAGCTCTCCTTAGTGCAAATATCTAGATTAAGTAATTCAACATCAGATATTTGTGCTGCTAGGCCAGCAAATAGGTTTAGGTGATTGCCTCTGCCAGCAGTTGCTGGATGAGTCTTTGTAATCTCTGCAAACATCTGCGAATCAACCTCATAACAATTTCCGCAGATATGTGGGCCAACTGTGCCAGAGATTTTTTCAGCCCCTAACGATCTCATTTGTGCAACCGCATTTAAGGCGACTTTATTTAACAATCCTTTTCGGCCAACATGCACCGCCGCTACCACTGCAGTTGAATAGAGCAGTAAAGGCAGGCAATCTGCCACCCGCACCGCTAATGCAATATTGCTTTGATCACTCACCAATGCATCAGCATCTGGGATTGTATTTATCTGCCCATCAGCAATATCTGTTGAAATAGAAATCACCTGATCACTGTGGCTTTGTTTCATAAATTGAACTGGTTTCCCAATTAATGTGGAGAGCTGCTTCTTTTGTTCTAAATCAACTGGATCAGATAATGAGCCAAACTCAATCGAGGTAAAGAGCAGTCGAGCCATAATGGCTACTACCGCATGAAATCAGGGATATCGATCTCATCTTCTGCAACTAACTCTTCAAAGGTAATCCGGCGCCTAGGTTGCTCTGCTGAGCCAACATTTAAATCAAGGGCTACTGCGATTGGATCATTTGCAGCAATTGGATCTGCCTCACCATTCATGGTTGCAGCATTAATTACCGGCATTAAAACTCGCTTTGGCGCACCACCATCAAAACCGGCAGCAATAACAGTTACTCGAACCTCATCCCCTAACGCATCATCAATTACTGTTCCATAAATGATGTTTGCATCTGGGTGGGCAGATTGAGCAACTAACTCTGCTGCCTCGGAGATCTCAAATAAACCAAGATCAGATCCACCAGCGATTGATAATAAAACACCATGTGCACCATCAATTGATGCCTCAAGTAGTGGACTTGAGATTGCAAGCTCTGCTGCTCTAATCGATCTAGCTTCACCACGTGCTGAGCCAATTCCCATCAGCGCAGATCCGGCACCAGACATAACACTTTTCACATCAGCAAAATCTAAATTAATCAAACCAGGAGTAGTTATTAAATCGGTAATGCCCTGCACTCCAGAAAGTAAAACTTGATCGGCAGTTTTAAATGCTTCAAGTGCGCTAATTGAACGATCAGAGATTGCTAATAAGCGGTCATTTGGAATAACAATTAATGTGTCAACCTCTGAGCGAAGATTTTCAATTCCTTCATCAGCTTGTGCACTTCGTCGCTTGCCTTCAAATGTAAATGGCTTTGTAACAACACCAACTGTTAACGCACCTAAATCCTTCGCCACCTTTGCAACAATTGGCGCACCACCAGTACCAGTTCCGCCACCTTCACCTGCTGTAATGAAAACCATATCCGCACCGCGTAGTACCTCTTCAATTTCATCGATGTGATCTAGAGCTGCTTGCCGGCCAATCTCTGGCGCGGCACCTGCACCTAACCCTCTTGTTAATTTTCTACCAATATCTAATTTCACATCTGCATCTGACATTAGTAATGCTTGTGCATCTGTATTGATCGCAATAAATTCAACACCTTTTAAACCGACATCAATCATTCGGTTAACGGCATTAACGCCGCCGCCGCCGATACCAACAACTTTGATAACAGCTAAATAATTTTGCGGTGTTGCCACTTTGCGCCTCATCCCTAGCCCTAACCCTCAAGTTGAGAGTTAAAGTTAATGCTTTCCGATTAAGTAAAAGTAGGCACTAAGCGCTACTCAATCAAACACCGACACGATTTATATTGGGTCAAATATTTATCAAATTTTTACTAAATAAAATACTGACTCTGTCAGCTCTTTACAGATTCACCAGAAATCAACTGATAATTGGTGAAGATGGTTGCGATAAATCAACCTGCTTAATCTGCTGATTCTCTGGCAGTTTCAATAGGGCGGTAAGAACTGTCGATTTTTGGCCTACCTCCTCCGCTCTTCCCCAACTGATCCGCACCAGGTTGGCGTTAATTCGGGTATTCATAATGATTGATCCAGATTTTGAAACTGAGATCGACTCAAGTTCGCTCACAAGATAATTTAGATCTGCTGGTATTTGATTTAATAATTTTGCTACTGAGGAAAGATCTGCCTTGGTACTGCTTTGGGTGGTAACTTGCGGCAGTTTATTTTGCATTGCTATCTGGGTGGCTGAGGTAGGGGTGAAGATTGATCCGGAGCTATCAAAATTAATTAGAGTATTTTGGCTAGAAATAGATCTTGCGATAGCAACTCGCTCAATTACATCTATCTTAATCTGCTTACTAAACCAATTACGCGAGATATCTGCATCTGCAATCCAATCTAACTCAGTTAGAGATTGCTTAATTGCCCTTATGTCTACTCTAGCTAGTTTGCTACCAACCTGTGGTTGCACACCTGACTGAATCAATCTGCTATTAATTATCAAATTTGCCTCACTACCTTGAATCGATACTGAGCTGACTGATAAAAATGAGGACCAACCCAATAGGTAGGCAGAGCCAGCTATTAGTAAAGTTACCGATAATGTTATAGAGAGCCGTTTAAATCGCTTTCTTTTAATCACAAATTTCTACCAATTACCGATTTGCTAATGCCTGCAGGATTGGATCACCTAGCGAGCTAACATCCCCAGCACCGAGGGTAATAATTACATCCCCGCTTTTAGCCATCATTGCGACCTCACTTACTACCTGCACCATTGAAGGTTCAAATTTTGCTTGATCACTCTTCATATCCTTAATAATTAGCAAGGAAGAAACGCCAGGAATTGGCTGCTCACTTGCGGCATAAACCTCTAGTAAAAAAGTGAAATCAGAGTTTGCTAACGCCTCTGCAAACTGATGAGAAAATACAGCGGTTCGTGAATACCGATGCGGTTGAAATACCACTAACACACGGCCAGACTGGGCTAGGTTTTTAGCGGCGATTAAAGTTACCGTGATCTCAGTTGGATGATGCCCGTAATCATCAATTACCTTAACTCCAGCAACCTCGCCCTTTAATTCAAATCGCCTTCTAGTTCCAGTAAAGCTCTTTAAACCAGTAATTAATTTATCTTCTGCAATGCCCATGGCAGAGCCAGCAGCAAAGGCTGCTACAGCATTTAGTAGGTTATGTTTTCCAGCAACTGCCAAATTTAACTCCCCTATCTTGCGCCCAGTAATAGTAAGAGCGGCGGATGAGGTAGTCGGGGCTAGATTTATCCGGTCAAGGCGAAAATCATTGTTGCTATCCTCACCATAAAGGAGAATTTTCAAATCTGATCTTTTGATCTGAGACAGTAGGTGCTTAACCCCAGAATCATCCCCACAGGCAACTAAGAAACCACCTGGCTTGATTGAATCGACAAACTGTTCAAATACTGCAAAGACTGCTTCCTCATCAGCAAAGTGATCCACATGATCTAACTCAACATTGGTAATAATCGCACCGCTTGGTTTATAAGCTAAGAATGAGCCATCAGATTCATCTGCCTCAGCCACAAATATTGAACCACTGCCGCTATGAGCATTGGTACCGGCGTTATTAATAGTGCCACCGATAGCAAATGATGGATCAGCACCAGCAGATTGCAATGCCACGGTCAACATTGCAGTTGTAGTGGTCTTGCCATGTGTGCCAGCAACTGCAACTGAGGTCGACTCTGACATCAACCAAGCCAATGCATTAGCCCGGGCCACCACTGGAATACCACCTTGCTTTGCTGCGACTAATTCAGGATTATTCTCAGTAATTGCTGCTGAGATAATCACCAACTGTGCATCTGCCAAATTTTCTCTTATATGCCCAACAAAAACCTTTGCACCGAGTGCTTTAAGTGAGGTCAATACTGATGAATCATTTTTATCTGAACCAGATACTGCAAATCCCTTGGCAAGCATTATTCGAGCGATGCCACTCATTCCGGCACCACCTAAACCAATAAAGTGGATTTTAAGTTTTGCTAGTTGCGCCAGTGTATAAATCTCTGGTGAACTCATTTATCACCAACTTTATCAATTATGGCAGTTGCAATAATCTCACTTGCAGAAAATTCCCCAGCTTTTGGCCATTGGTAACTCTTGGCTTTGCCCCAGATCTCATCCCAATTACTAATCAACCAACTAGAATTAAATTTGTCATCAGCAATTACCATAGCTGCGCCAGCGCTTTGTAGATCAAGAGCATTTGTTGCCTGCTCGCCATTTCCAATTGGAAGCGGGATTAGGATTGCAAATTTTCTAACTGCAGAGAGTTCAGCGCAGGTGAGAGCGCCGCTGCGGGCAATTACTAAGTCGGCTGCATGGTATGCCGAAGACATATCTTCAATATATGAAAGTGGTAGATAATTTTCAGTACTTGTTGGCAATGGGTTATCTCGTCCAACTGAGTGCACTACCTGCACACCTTTTTCAGTAAAGGTGGAGAGGGATTGCATTATCGACTCATTAATATGCTGAGATCCTTGTGAGCCACCAAATACTAGGACTGTTGGTTTATCTTGCGATAGTTGCCACTTTTCTAATTGTAATCTCCGTTTTTTTGCTGAATCCTCAGTAGATAAGGATGAGTTTTCAATTATTTCTGGTCTAATCGGCATGCCACTTAAAGTTGCACTTCGCCAGCGGCCAACTTTTAGTTGCGCGCGATTGAATGCAACAAAAATTTTAGTTGCAAACGGTGCTCCCAACTTGTTTGCCCAACCTGGGATTGAATTTGCCTCATGAATAAAAATAGGTTTACGTAAAATTGCTGCTGCTAGATAGACAGGTGGGCATGCATAGCCGCCAAAGCCAATAACTAAATCAGCGCCGCGACATATTTTTACTCCCTGCCAAGTAGCAATTAATAGCTTTATTGGCCAGATAAATAGTGAAGGGGTTAACACTCGCGGCATTACTACCTTTGGGATATAAAGTAGCTCAAAGCCTGCTTGCGGCACTAATTTATTCTCTAAACCTTTCTTTGTGCCAACAAAGCTGTACTGCCAATCTGGTTTAGAAGTTCTCAACCAGTTTGCTACCGCCAGTGCTGGTTCCACATGCCCAGCAGTTCCACCACCGGCAAAAATTATCTTGGTACTCATCGATTTAATTTTCGCATTCGATTTGCCTTAATACCATCTGATATCTCTGGCGTTCTACGTGCGACGCCAAGCACATAACCAATTGCTAATAAATTAGCCAAAAGTGATGATCCGCCATAGGAAATAAGTGGCAAAGTTACCCCAATTACTGGAATGATCGAAGTAACCGATCCAATATTTACTCCGACCTGCACAATAAACCAGCAGGCAACACCTGCTGTTGCATACCTTGAGAAAGAATCCTTTGTTTTTAATGCAACACGTAACATTGCATAGATTAGTGCGGCATAAAGTGCCAGTACTAATAAGGTGCCAAGTAATCCAAGCTCCTCACCAATCACCGAGAAAATAAAGTCGGTGTGAGCCTCCGCTAAATTCGCCCATTTTTGTTTGCTCCCACCCAAGCCTGATCCCCAAAGTCCACCACTAGCAAGCCCCATAATGCTGTGAGCAGGTTGCCAACCAGAAAATTTATAGTAGCGCTCATCAAATGGATTAAATAATGCTCCAAACCTACTAACCCGATAACTACTACTGATGATGAAGGCTCCGCCAACAATTACTCCCAATGCAGCCACGATTATAAAGTGTTTTATTGGTGCCCCAGTTGTAAATAAAATGCCTGCAAAAATTAATAAGATTAATAACGCAGTACCCAAGTCACGCTCCATTAAAATTAATCCCTCAATAATTACCAGGCCAGGCAGGATTGCAATAAATGGATTTTTTCCCTTAGTACTTACATCAATATTTCTAAGCTGTAGAGCGCACCAGAGTATTAAGCCAAACTTGGCAAATTCAGAGGGTTGTAGGGTAAAGCCTAAAATCTCAATCCAGTTTCTATTTCCATTAATATTTTTACCTAAATTTGGGATAAATGGCAAAAGCAAAATAACAATTGAAATACTAAGTGAAATCTTAGCGATCCTTTGCCAAATTCCACCCTGAACTCGGTAAGCCCAATATGTAGCCATGGCTCCTAAAATTAAAAAGAAGAACTGCCTAATAAAAATAGAGTATGTATTACCGCTTTCCTGTAAAGATTTAACGGTTGAAGCAGATAGCACCATTGTTAGACCTAAGGCACATAAAAATACTGTGCTCCAAATAATTAGAAAGTAAGGTAGTTCAGGCCTGGTAAAAATTCTTGAGTATTTGCGCAGAGTTAGATTGCTACTCATAGAAGCTCTTCCTTAACCGCTTGAGCAAATAGTTGCCCGCGCTGTGAATAGGAATCAAACTGATCCATCGAAGCGCATGCTGGAGCCAGTAAAACCGTATCCCCTGGTTGTGCTAGTTTTTTTGCTGCTTTAACCACATCACTCATTAAAGTCCTAGCATCACTAACCTGGTCCACGCGGATTATTTCAACACCTTTTGCGTGCTGCATAAAAGCAGTAGCAATAATTTCTCGATCTTGGCCAATTAATATCACAGCCTTAATTCGATTAGCACACCTTAAAACTAACTCCCCCATGCTGGCACCCTTTGCCAAACCACCTGCAATCCAAATGATCTTAAAGTTAGAAAGTAGGGAAGCGATAGCGGCATGGGGATTTGTAGCTTTAGAATCATCGATCCAATTAATCTCATTTTTGCTTACAACTAACTCCATGCGATGGTGATCTGCAGAGAAATTCTTTAGTCCATTTTTAATAAACTCATATTTAATTCCGATAGAGAGTGCTAATGCAGCGGCAGCAAGGGCATTAGAAATATTATGTGGCACAGCTGGTGTGATATCTGATAACTCTGCAATCTCATTTGCTTCAGAACCTGAGGCAGAAAAAGCTCGATCAATTAATAGGTTCTCAACTACACCAATCTCACCTGGAGCCGGGGTTGCCAGTGAAAACCAGATTACTTCATCTTTTTTAATCCGCCGAGTGATCTCTTGGTCTGATTTATTTAAAATTAACTTATCTGAGTGCGTTAGTAACTTTAATTTGGCAGCAGCGTAGTTTTCAAAGCTTGCGTGCCAGTCGATATGATCTTCGGCAATATTTAATATAGCTACCGCCTGATACCTTGGTAGATCACTCCACTGAATTTGGAAGGAAGATAACTCAATTGCCAGATAATCAAAAGGCCTATCGGCACAAACTGACTCAATAACTGTTTGACCCACATTTCCGCAGGCTACCCCATTTGTTTTTGCAGATTTAAAAATAGATTCAAGCATTTGAATAGTCGTAGTTTTACCATTAGTTCCAGTTAGCGCTATCCACTTTTGATTTGGTGCTAAAACCTGCTTTATCTGCCAGGCTAAGTCAATCTCACTTAAGATTAATGCTCCAGTTGATTTTAATTTAACTACTACTGGATGATCCAAACGCCAGCCAGGTGATACAACAACTAAATTAACTCCAGTTGGAATCTCATTTACCACCTCTGCATCTGGGGAAACTTTTTCATCAAATATTTTTGAGGTGGCCTTAAATTTTAGAAGTGCATTATGTACTGCTCTACCAGTCACACCTGCACCTAATACCAAGCAATTTTTGCCAGAAAGTTCAGTAATAAAACTCATCTTAGGAGACAACCCATTGGGCATAAAACAGTCCTAAACCAGCTGCTACCCCAAGGCTTGCAATAATCCAAAATCTAATAACAATTGTTACCTCTCCCCATCCGACTAATTCAAAGTGGTGCTGCAGCGGTGCCATCTTAAATACGCGTTTACCGCCAGAGATCTTAAAATACGCAACTTGGATTATTACCGATGAGGTTATAAGTACAAATAGAAAGCCTAGAACTACAAGTAATAGTTGAGTGCGCAATGTAATCGCCATGCCAGCTAATGCCCCACCAATGGCGAGTGAGCCGACATCTCCCATAAATATCTTTGCCGGAGATGCATTCCACCACAAAAATCCACCACAGGCGCCCGCAAGAGCTGCTGCTAATACTGCTAGGTCAAGTGGATCACGTACTGCATAACATTTAAGGCCAGGTGCGACTGCGCAACTTTGTCCAAACTCCCAAACACCTATCAATATAAATGCGGTAAATACCATCACGGCAGCCCCTGTTGCCAGTCCATCTAAGCCATCGGTTAGGTTAACGCCGTTGCTACTTCCAAGCACCATCAATATCACCCAAACAATTACTAAGCCAATTGCTAATTTAATAGAGGTATCTCTAACTGTTGAGAGATACTCTGAAATCGGAGATAGACCAGTTTTATCTGGAAATTTTAGGCCAGCGAATGCAAAGCAGCCGGCAACAAAAGCCTGACCAATTAACTTCTGTATAGAGTTTAAACCTAGTGAACGCTGCTTTCTCACCTTGATCCAGTCATCAGTAAAGCCAACTGCGCCCAATCCGATAATTAACCCAAGCACTAAAAGTGCTGAGGTTGTGGGCGGTACTGCAGTTATTAAATGAGAAATAAAATAACCAATTAATGTAGCAGCAATCAAAATTATGCCACCCATGGTTGGGGTACCACGTTTTAATTGATGAGTAGTTGGACCATCATCTCTGATCATCTGGCTATAACCTTTTTTTGTTAAAAACTTTATGAAAAGTGGCGTTGCAAAAAATGCAAATAGTGCTGAGAGTGCGCCGGAAAGTAATATGCCTTTCATGCTCTACCCCCACTCCATACATCGACAACTAACTGGGCAACATCCTCAAATCTCTCAGAACGTGAGGCTTTAAATAGAACCACATCACCAGCAGAGAAGTTCTTGGCTAATTCTAAAACAGCATCAGCATTTGGGCAGTTATGTAGCAGTAGATGTTTGTCAGATCCTTCATTTTTACTTACTTTATACAGATCAGTGCCCATGCTAATCAAGTGGTCTACCCCAATCTCTTGGCAAAACTCGACAATCTCAAGATGTGCCTGTTGCTCAAGCGGACCTAGCTCATGCATCTTTCCTAAAATCGCCCAAGATAAGCCACCGCTTTCTTGGCTTAGTAATACAAGTGTCTTTAACGCTGCTTTCATACTCTCCGGATTTGCATTGTAGTAATCATGAATTATCTGCAGCCCATTTACCTCCTCTAATTGCATCCGCCACTTACTACCTAATTGCGCAGTAGTTAAGCCAACTGCAATAACCTCATTACTAATTCCTAATACAAATGCTGCAGCTGCTGCGCCAAGTGCATTTGGGAGTTGGTGCTCACCTAATACTTGTAGCGATACTGGCGTGCGCCCATTTGGTGTTACTAGATCAAAGTGAGCAAAGCCACCATGCATCTGGATATCGCCCGCTCGAATACTTTGATTTTCCCCAAAGATTATTTTTTCAACTGACAAGTTATCTGCCATTTTCGGTGTCCACTGGTCATAACTACCCAGAACTGCAGTTTTACCGGTAGCAAGCCCAGTTATTAATTCTGCCTTTGTGTTAGCTAAGGCAGCAATGGATCCAAACTCGCCAACATGTGCAGAGCCAACAACTAGCACAACGCCAACATCAGGTTTTACTACCTTTGTTAATTTAGCAATCTCTCCAATGTGGCGTGCTCCCATTTCAACAATACAAAACTTTGTACTCTCCTTACACCGTAACATTGTTAGTGGAACACCAATTTCGGTATTAAAATTTGCTTCAGTTGCTACCGTTTCGCCAACAGAGCTTAGAATCGAATATAAAAACTCTTTAGAGGTCGTTTTTCCTTGTGAGCCAGTAATTCCAACTACCTTCATATTTACTAATCTCTCTCGGACAAACTCTGTCAGAGTAAGCAATGCTTGCCCAACATCACTAACCAAGATGGAGGGTGAATCAACACTTTTAGATACCAAGGCAAATTTCGCACCAGCTTTGATTGCCTGCGCTACAAACTCATGACCATCTACCTGCTCACCCTTAAAGGCAACGAAAAATGTGCCAGCTTTGGCTTTACGTGAATCAATTACTGGATATTGATCAAGTTCAGTACCAGGTGGCAGATTTTCTAGCTTACCCGATAATATTTTTGCTAACTCACCAGCAGAAATTTTTATCATTATTTATTTACCTGCTTAATTGAATCTGCTAATTCAAGCCGATCATCAAAGGGTGTAACTACCCCATTAATATCCTGACCGCTTTCATGACCTTTTCCAAGCACTAGAACTGTGTCATCTTTACCTGCTTGCTTAACTGCAAAATTAATTGCTGCTTTGCGATCTGATAAAACAAAGCCTTTATCAGCAAGTTCTACCCCGGCAGTCATAGCCTTTAATATCTGATCAGCATCTTCACTTCGTGGATTATCGCTGGTAAAGATTGCGATATCACTACCGGCAAATAGCGCCTTACCCATAAATAATCGCTTACTGCTATCTCGATCACCACCACATCCTAAAACAGCAATTAACTTGCCGTTGGTGAAAGATCGCGCAGTTTCCAATACTCGCTCTACCGCATCTGGGGTGTGTGCATAATCAACCAACGCAGCGAAAGATTGCCCAGCAATCACTTTTTCTAACCTACCTGGCACACTTTGCAATCTAGGGATGGCGAAGGCAATCTGCTCATCACTTAACCCAGTTGAACTACCTAGGGCAACTGCTATTAATAGATTATCTAGGTTGTATTCACCTAGCAGATTAAACTCTGCTGAGATTTTTTTATTGTTTTTATTAGCTATCTCAACTTCAAACCCATATTTTTTGCTTACCGCACTTAGGTAATGCCAATCAGCAGTAATATCAAATCGAGAGACGGTTGTTACTGGGATTTTACTTTGGTGGCTTAGCTCTATCCCGTATTCATTATCAATATTTATGATTGCTGAATCAGCATACCCTGCTGTAAATAACTTTGCCTTTACGTTGAAGTAATTTTTCATACTTTTGTGATAATCCAGATGATCTTGAGTTAGATTAGTAAAAGCAACAACTTTATAGTGCGTTCCTTCTATTCGCCCTTGATCGATCGCATGGCTACTAACCTCCATAGCAAGATGAGTTAACTCTTGTTCGACCATCAAGGCTGCCATAGATTGCAGTTGATCTGCCTCTGGAGTTGTTCTAACACCAGCTATAGATTCCTTGCCAATCTCTACCCCTAAGGTTCCAATTAGGCCAGCCTTATGGCCAGATAAATCCCAAAACTGCTTAAGTAAATTAGCGGTAGTGGTTTTTCCATTTGTGCCGGTTATTCCAATTGCAGTTAATTTACTAAATGGCAACTCATAAAACCAGGCAGATATTAAGCCAACTACCTCTCTGGGCATAGCATGGGTGAAGCTGGGAATTGAAACCGCTAGCTTTTTATCACTTAAAACCGCAACTGCACCATTAGCAATCGCCTTATTAATAAAATTTGCGCCATGAGTTTTGGCTCCTGGTAGGGCAATAAAAAGATCACCAGCTTTAACCTGATCAGCATTAATCACCACGCCCGATATCTTTATTGCAATATCAAAAATTCCTGAATCAAAATCTAATAGAGATTTTGTAATCTTTTTAAGTGGGCGATTACTCATCAATTAAGCTCCGCTCTTAGCGGGAATTTTGCTACTAGTCTTTAATGAGGCTTCAGTAAGTGAAAAGGTAACTTCACTTGCTGGGGTTGGCTGTATACGCTCACTTTGTAAAACAAAACTCATCACCTTTTTAAAAACTGGTCCAGCAAGTGCGCCACCCCAGTGAAGTCCTTGTGGATCCTGAATAGTCACATTAACTACATACTCTGGCTTATCGGCTGGGGCAAAGCCAATAAAGGATGCGGTATATCCGCTATAGCATTTGCAATCAGAGTTAAAACGTGAAGCGGTTCCTGTCTTACCAGCAACTCGGTAACCAGCAATTGCAGCTGATGGTGCAGTTCCATTTTTAGTAACCACACTCTCCATCATTGCTCTAAGGTCGGTAGCAGTCTGCTCACTTAACACTCGAACCGATTCATTTGCTTGAGCTGGTGTGTATTTGCCACTCTCATCAACTACACCGGCTACAACTGATGGCTTTACCCGCATCCCATCATTTGCGATTGTGGCAAATACTGAGGTTGCCTGCATGGCAGTTACTGAGTAACCCTGACCAAATGAGATTGTTGGCAGTGATGTTCCAGACCATTTTTTTACCGGATGCAAAATACCTGCTGACTCACCAGGTAGTTTAGAGTTAGTGCTTTGCCCAATTCCAAACCGTTTTAAATAATCATACAAACTTTCTCTGCCTAGCTTTTGCCCAATTTGTATTGCACCAGTATTACTAGATACTGCTAGTAAACCAGTGGTCGTAAGTCGCTGTGTGGGATGTTTTTCATGATCCGTAAATGTGCCATCAGATACCTTCATTGAATATGGGATTGTAAATACAGTATCTGGTGAAACTAGTCCCTCCTCCATTGCTGCAGCAACGGTGATAACTTTGCCAGTAGAGCCGGGCTCATAAACCTCTTGCACCGCAGGATTTCGCAATTTATCTAAGGTGATTGAGCTTTCATCATTTGGGTCAAAGGTAGGTGCACTAGCCTGCGCCAAGATTGCACCAGTTTTTGGATCCATCACAATCACGGTGCCAGACTTAGCTCTGCTTGCAGAAACTGCTTGATTAATTGCATTTTGCGCTACCCACTGCACATCTCGATTTATAGTTAATCTAATACTTGTACCAGATTTTGCCTCCACACTTACCTGCTCTGAGCCTGGAATAATATTTCCCCGGCCATTGGAATAGATGTACTTACCATTTGTGCCTGCCAGAGTGCTATTTAAACTGCTCTCAACACCAGAGGCACCGACTCCTTGATCATTGATAATTCCAATCAGCGAAGAAGTTAATTTTCCACTTGGATAATCTCGAATGTAACTGCGCTCTGGGATAAAGCCACCAAGCCGCTTACTAATTCCACCCTTTACTTTAAGTGCCTCTGCGTTGTACTGATCAAGTGCTGAGCTGATCATTGACCATTTTGCTGGGGCTACATTCTTGGCGATTAACACATACCGTTTTGTACCGATCAGATCTGGCAGTAGCTGGGCTGGGGTGATTCCTAAGATTGGCGCAACTAATGCTGCTGCTTTTACTGGATCATTAACCACCGTTTGATCAACTGCAATATTTATCGCAGAGATACTGCGGGCTAACTCAATGCCATTAATATCAAAGATAGTTCCTCGAGGAGCCAGCAGGGTTGCTGATTTATTTAATTCATTCTCAGCTCGCTCGACATATCCTTTTGCTCGCACCGCTTGAATCTCAATTAACCTTAATGTGAAAAGCATCAGCATCACTATTGCAAGTGCCACGATCTTACGAATTCGATCCTGCACAATTTGCTGTTGATCCATTTGCTGTTGATCCATTAGTTGCCACCAGAGATATCAAGAAAGCGTGGGTTGGTAGAGGCGATCATTCCTAATCTGCTGGCACTTTCAGCTAACTTATCTGGAGATGACTCCACCGCCACCTGGTGCAAAATCGCCTCACGCTCATCAGTTAAAAGCTGTGCTTGTTTTTTTAACTCTTGTAGTACAAATGCATCTTGGGCGAGGGCAGTATTGACTACCAGTAAAGCTAGTAAGCCAGCGGTAAAAATTGTCGCCAGGAAAACTACAAATGTTTTATCTCCAGCAACCTCACCCTTACCAAGATCTGGCACCAGTTTAAGTACTGCTTTATTGGTTTGTGCCCTAACAATCTTGCGCGAATTCTTAAGAGCTGGTGCTAACTCAAAAATTGCCATCAGATGCCCACCCGCTCTATTGCTCGAAGCCGCATAGATTGTGATCTTGGATTACGCAGCTGCTCATCCTCATCTGCGCCCTGACTGCCACTGACCAGTAATTTGTAATTTGCTGCTGAATCTGGCAGTTCAACTGGCAACCCAAGTGGACTCTTTGATTTAGTAACCTGGGCAAAGCAGTTTTTAATAATTTTGTCCTCAAGTGATTGATAGGACATAACAACTAATCGCCCGCCCACAGCTAATCTGGCCAGGGCAGCTGGAATTGCTCGCTCTAAGACCTCTAGCTCTTGGTTAACCTCTATCCGAAGTGCTTGAAATGTTCGCTTAGCTGGATTACCACCAGTTCGACGTGCTGGTGCTGGAATTGAATCCTTTACTATCTCAGCTAGATCCTTTGTGCTCTTTAGATTTCCACTGCTACGAGCTTTAATAATCTTCTCAGCGATCTTGCTCGCAAACTTTTCTTGGCCATAATTTTGTAGCAACTTCGCTAACTCACCATGGGAGTAGGTAGTAAGCACAATCTCAGCGGTTAGATGAGAGCTCTGATCCATTCGCATATCAAGGGGTGCAACCTGTGAGTAAGAAAAGCCACGTTCTGCTTGATCTAATTGCATAGAGGAGACACCGAGATCAAAGAGAATGGCATCTATGGACCCGGCATTAACCTGATCTAAGACAAATTGAATCTGATCATAGGTTGTGTGAATAAAGGTTGTGCGATCTGAATATTGCGAGAGATTTTCGCTAGCAATTGCAATCGCAGATTGGTCACGATCAATCCCAATTAGCTGCAGATTACTAAATCGCTCAAGTAATGCTTTGGCATGGCCGCCCAAACCAAGTGTGGCATCTATTAATATCGGATTACTTTTATTGACTATCGCTGGGGTTAGCAACTCAAGACAGCGCTCTAACGCAACTGGAATATGCACTACATCTGCACTCATCTGCTCCCCCTTCTTTTAAATTGCTCTTTCTTTTTTTACTACTAACTTCTTACCTACCCAGATATCTACTTAGGTCACCGCCGCTCGACGGATCTTCTTTAAATAACGCGCGGCACCGGGGAAGTGGCGCCGCGAATCTTTATGAGTGGCGGTGGCCTAAATGGATATTTGATTGAATTTAAAACAATCCAGGTAGCACCTCCTCTGATACATCAGCAAAGGTTTTCTCTCGATCTGCTAAGTACTTACCCCACGCAGTTGCATCCCATATTTCAAGCCTGGTGTTAGCGCCAATTACTACGCAGTTTTTTTCTAATGTGGCATAAGTTCTAAGTCCAGTTGGAATTGTTACTCGACCTTGATTATCTGGCACCTCATCATGAGCGCCAGCAAACATCACACGTAGGTAATCTCGAGAATTTTTTTGAGTAACAGGTGCCTGACGTAATCGCTCGGTTATTAACGAAAACTCAGCAGCTGGAAAAACATAAAGGCAATGTTCTTGTCCTTTGGTAATTACTAAACCTTCAGATAACTCCTCGCGAAATCTTGCCGGCAAAATTAATCGGCCCTTTTCATCTAATTTAGGCTCATGGGTGCCAAGAAACATCATTGACCTCCCCCGCTAGTTAGTACCGCAGGTCACCACTTTACTCCCTTTTTCCCCACTTTCAACCCCCCTCACCCACATCC
>JAEMTE010000058.1 GCA_016462445.1 Candidatus Nanopelagicus sp.
GTTGTAATAAACATTGCAGCAATTGATGCAGCATTTGCAAGTGCTGATCTAGTTACCTTAACTGGATCAATTACGCCCTCTTTAACAAGGTCTGTGTACTGCTCTGAGTAAGCGTTAAAACCTTCATTAGGTTTCATTGTGCGAACCTTTGAAACAACAACATAACCTTCTTGGCCAGCATTTTCTGCAATCCAACGAAGTGGTTCATCACATGCTTTGCGCACAAGACGAACACCAACTGCTCGATCTCCTTCAAAGCCCAAATCATTATCAAGGGCTGCTGCAGCATGTACTAATGCCGCACCTCCACCAACAACAATTCCCTCTTCAACAGCAGCTCTAGTTGCAGAGATAGCATCTTCAAGACGATGCTTTTTCTCTTTTAACTCAACCTCAGTATGTGCACCAACTTTGATTACGCAAACACCACCAGCAAGTTTTGCAACTCGCTCCTGTAGTTTTTCGCGATCCCAATCAGAATCAGTATTTTCAATCTCGCGACGAATCTCAGTAACTCTTGCTGCCACATCATTTTTATTTCCAGCACCATCAACAATTGTGGTGGCATCCTTTGAAATAACAACTCTGCGAGCCTTACCAAGGAGTGAGATATCAATTTGCTCAAGCTTTAAACCAACTTCAGCAGAGATAACCTGACCGCCAGTTAATATCGCAATATCTTGCAACATTGACTTACGTCTGTCACCAAAGCCAGGTGCTTTAACAGCAGCTGATGCAAAAGTTCCACGCATACGGTTAACAACTAAGGTAGAAAGTGCTTCACCCTCTACATCTTCAGCAATAATTAATAATGGCTTACTTGCCTGTGCAACTTTTTCTAGTACTGGCAGAATTTCACTTAGTGCTGAGATCTTCTGGCCAGAGATAAGAATGTATGCATCTTCTAAAATTGTCTCCATGCGGTCTGCATCAGTAACAAAATAAGGAGAGATATAACCCTTATCAAATTGCATACCTTCGGTGAATTCAAGCTCTAGTCCAGTAGTTGATGACTCTTCAACGGTGATTACGCCATCTTTACCGACCTTATCCATTGCTTCAGCAATTAGATCACCAATTGCTTTATCTTGAGCTGAAATTGTTGCAACATCTGCAATCTGAGATTTTCCGCTAACTGCAGTTGAGTTTTTGCGAAGTGCTTCAGTAATTGCGTTAACTGCTTGCTCAATTCCATACTTAAGCTCCATAGGTTGTGCACCTGCTGCAAGATTACGTAGACCCTCTTTAACCATAGCTTGGGCAAGTACTGTTGCAGTTGTTGTGCCATCTCCTGCTACATCATTGGTCTTCTCGGCAACCTGCTTAACAAGTTGAGCGCCCATGTTTTCTGCTGGATCTGATAACTCAATCTCTTTAGCAATAGTTACACCATCATTGGTGATTAAAGGTGGTCCATAACTCTTTGCAATAACTACGTTACGACCCTTAGGACCAAGGGTTACCTTTACAGTGTCAGCAAGGATATTTACACCGCGCTCCATCGCACGTCTTGCGGCTTCATCAAATTGAAGTGATTTACCCACGGCTTACTTCTTCGCAATAATTGCTAGTACATCACGGGAGGAAAGTACTAAGTACTCC
>JAEMTE010000033.1 GCA_016462445.1 Candidatus Nanopelagicus sp.
GGTGTAACCAAGCAGGCGGCACATAATATAAGTAAGGGTAGTCCTATTTTATTTTCTTTGCGATTTTTCGTGCAACTTTTCTAGCATCTATTGCACACTTATCTGCACCCTTTATCGGCAGTATTAAATTACCCACCGTATAGATACTGGTATTTGGGATCTGACCATCATTATTTATAATTGGTGATTTATAGCTCTCATCTATGGCAAAGCCAGCCCGCCTGGCTAACTCATGATCTGGAATCCAATCCCCAGTAAAAATTATGGTGTCAGCTTTAATAATTGATTCCTTACCATTTTTCTCAATCTTCACCCCAGTAACTCTCACATCTCCTTGAATCTCAATTATCTTAGTTGCGCTTAAAAACTTAAAGCGGTAGAGAAGTTTCATTATTGTCGGCACAAAAATTACAGTTTGATGTTTTTGTTTATCACATATCATGGCAACTGTTTTAACACCTGCATGTTTTAAGGTCATTACAGCTGAAAAACTCACATGCTCTGCTCCTACTATTACCGCGCTCTTACCAATATATAAATCCTCTAAGTAACTCGCTTGTTGTAGTGAGCCGGTGGTGTAGATACCAGCAGGGCGCTTGCCGGCAATTACTCTGGCTGATCTGCCACGCTCTCTGGCACCTGTTGCCAAGATAATTGCTTTAGCACCCACCTGCTCTAGCCCATTTGGTGAGGTTAATTTAATTGTCTGCTTATCTGCCCAATCTGTGGCGGTAGTTGAGGTTGATATCTCAACACCTGCTTTTTTTGCTTGGCTTACATAATATTGTGCATATGCTGGCCCGGATAAAAATCTCTTAAGATCACGAAGGCCATAACCTGGATGGTATGAGTGTCTGGGTACACCTCCGGCATTTTTCTCCCGCTCAACTACCCGAACCTCTTTGATGCCACATTTTTTTAACTCAATGGCAGCAGCTAAACCAGCAGGACCTGCGCCAATAATTAAGACATCAACCTGTGATCTCTTCATCTTTTTTCCAATAACTTTCTAAGCTCTGAGTGGCAGTAAAAACCCTGGCATCTACCAAGTCCTGCTCTGGTTCTTCTGGCTAAATTTGCAATATTAGTTGGTGGCAATGGTGAGGTGAGTGCATCCAATACCTCTTGGGTGGTTGTCTTCTCACAATGACAGATAATTGAGCCATGTAATGGGCTTTGCGCTATTTTTTCCTCATCTTGGTAACTGCGCAAAGATGCCTCACCTAGATTATTCATCTTTACCGCTGGCAACTCTTTTTCACCACCAGTATCTAAACCAGCAGCAATTAGTAACTGCTTAACATAGGTAGCAATCGCCATCGATGCGGTTAAACCAGTTGATCTAATTCCACCCGCAGTTAGATATCTTTGTTTGTTATTTACTGTGTGTAGTTTGATCTGAAAATCAGAGTGCTCAGTTGCCGCACGTAGACCGGCATAGATAGCGGTTATCTCCTCACCTAGAAGCTGCGGCGCAATTTTCCTACCCTTCTCCATTAAAAATTTAAGACCAGCGTTGGTTGATCCAGTAGCGGTTTTATCATCTAAGTTCTCAGCGGTTGGTCCTAGCATTATGTTGCCAAATACTGTTGGTGCTACCAATACTCCCTTACCCATGGAGGAGGGCACTGGCAGGATGATATGGTTTATTAAGGATCTAGATAATTTATCAAAGACTATTAACTCACCCCGCCTAGGTCTCACCTTAAAATCACTTATGCCAAGCAGCTTATCTATCTCATCTGAGTAGAGGCCAGCGGCATTAATTAAGTATCTGCAGGTAATTGGCTGATCATTTGTACTTAGGGTAATTAACTCACCTGCTACCGCTATATCTAATACCTTGGTATTTAACCTTATTTCACACCCAGCTAACTTTGCTTGAGTAGCAAATGCAACTATTGGGCTCCAGGGATCAATAATCCACTCACCTGGAACAGTAAGGGCGGCAAGTGCACCATCACCTAAATTTGGTTCTAACTTATATAACTCCTCTTTGGTGATTAACTCACACTCGGTATAACCATTGGCGATTGCTTTTTCCTTAAGCTTTGGAAGATTTGCTACCTCCTCATCACTCCAAGCAACTAATAAGCCACCTAATTTTTCAACTGCAATATTTACCTCCCCCGCATAGGCTTTAAGTAGTTGATAACCTTGTGAGACTAACTTTGCTTCAAGTGAGCCTGGTGTCATATCAAAGCCGGTGTGCAAGATAGCGGTATTAGATTTTGAGGTCGCCTCCCCAACATCAGCTGCTGCATCAATTAAGCAGAGAGTTAAATTATGTTTAGCAAACTCTCGGGCAATGGCACTTCCTACAACTCCGGCGCCAATAATTGCAACATCAAATATCTTATTAATCACGATCTAAACTTACTCTCTGCACATCGCGCCACTTACTTAAGTAGCTTTGAGATTGATCACTAGACCAATTTGGTCGAAAGGATTTAGATGGTCGCCAATTTTTTTCAAAATCTTTAATTTTTAAACTCTCCATAGCCCCTAGCGCTGCTAAGTAGCCAACGCCAATAGCGGTGGCATCTGGATGGGCAAAAACCTCCACCTGGATCTGGGCCAGATCTGCCTGCATCTGCATCAATTTATTTGATTGAGTAAGTCCGCCATCTACTCTAAGTTTGTTAACAACTACCCCATCTGATTTAACTGCCGATAATAAATCAGCAACCGCTGCTGCGATGCCATCGACAACAGCTGATGCAATATGTTGTTTTGTATGGTTTAAGCCAAGACCGCTGATAGTGGCGGTGGCATCTGGTCGCCAAAGCGGTGCACCAATGCCAGCAAATGATGGTGATGCCATTACGCCAGATGAATCTGGTAGTAGATCAATATCTGATAGCCGCTCAATAAACTTATTGCTTAATAACCAATCAACTGCGCTAGCGGCGGTAAAGACCTGCCCATCTAGGTAGTAAGAGGTTGCACCCTTAATTTGCCAAGCCAGTGAGGTGGCTAGTCCATTTTTAGAGATCTTTATCTGATTGCCGATATTGGTAAGCAAAAATGCGCCGGTGCCATATGTGCACTTTGCTTGGCCAGATGTAAAACAATTTTGCGCAAAGAGTGCGGCGGCTTGATCAACAATTGCAGCGGTAAGGCGAACCCCTTGTAGGGATGGCAGCTCTGGGCAGTTGATCTCACCAATCACCTGATCATTGCCAACTAAGGTAGGTAGATCATTAATATCTAATTGCCAGATATCTGCTAACTGTTGTTGCCAACCCATAGTTGCTAAATCAAATAACAATGTTCTACTAGCTGTTGCCATATCAGTTACATACTGCTTAGTTAATTTGTAGATCAACCAAGTATCGGTGGTGGTGATAACCGCGCTCTTAGGTAGGGCTGGATATTGATTTTTTAGCCATGAGATTTTAGGAGCAACAAAGTAGGGATCAATTGCTAGCCCAGTTTTATTTAAGACAAACTCAGAGTGTGATTTTTTCTCATCACAGTAGCTAGCACTGCGGGAATCTTGCCAACCTATTACCGGAGTTAAGGGGGCACCAGTTGATCTATCCCAAGCCAGTATTGATTCACCTTGATTTGCAACTCCAACACAATTAATTGTTAATTTATTACCAGTTAAGACCTGATCTACCGAATCAATTACAGATTGCCACATTTGCAGAGGATCGCTCTGGCTCATTCCACTTTGGTTATGATCAATCTCAAGTGGGCTAGATCCTTTGGCATAAACCTGAAAATCATCATCAAGTAGGATCGCCTTGGTTGCCGAGGTGCCCTGATCGATCGCCAAAATGGCCATGACCACAGTTTACCTTTGTGCCAAATTACCAGCCTAGATCTGAAAAAACGATAAAGAATTTGCCAAATTCATCTCAAATGCCCTTCCGTAATTTGGATCACAGGAGTAGAAAAGGGCAAAGGCTTTTTCCAAAGCCACCTAAAAGGAGGAATACACACCTTATGTCAATGACTAATGACGAGCAAAAGCTCGCAGAGCTTGGCTATAAACAGGAGCTAGATCGATCTTGGAGCGGATTTTCAAACTTCGCCATCTCCTTCTCGATTATCTCAATCCTGGCTGGATGCTTCACCTCATTTGGTCAAGCATGGAACAACGGTGGACCAATTGCGATCTCACTTGGTTGGCCACTGATATCGATATTTATTTTAATTATTGGTTTATGTATGTCGGAGTTGGTATCTGCCTATCCAACCTCCGGCGGTATCTACTGGTGGGCTTCAAAACTAGGTGGCGCTAAGGCTGGCTTCTATACCGGCTGGCTAAACCTGCTTGGCCTATTTGCTGTAGTTGCCTCAGTTGCCTATAGCTGCGCAACATTTTTTGATCTTGCTTTTATGTCATTTAGTAAGAGCTGGGCAGAGGGGTACTCATTACAACGGGTATTTATTATGTTCATTGTTGTGTTGGGGATTATCTCCTTCCTAAATATCTCCAGCGGACATTTGATGTCAACCCTTAACAACATCTCAGTTTGGTGGCATGTGGCTGGTGCTTCAATAGTGGTTGGAGTATTAGTAATACTTCCTGAGAATCACATGAGTGTTTATGACATGTTTACCATGAGAGTAAATAACTCAGCAGGGTTAGCTGGGGGAGAGACTAGCGGCACTGGTTTTTGGTTCTACATCCTGCCACTTGGTTTCTTATTAACCCAGTACACAATTACTGGCTTTGATGCTTGTGCTCATCTATCTGAAGAGACTAAGGGTGCTAGCCAAGCTGCTGCTAGAGGAATTTGGCAGGCAATTTTCTACTCCGCAATCGGTGGCTGGATACTTCTTCTTGCTTTCTTGTATGCAGTACAAGATGCAGATGCAGTAACTGCTGGAGGTGGCGGTGTAGCTGTGATCTTTGCCCAAGCATTAAGTGCTAAGTGGGCAGGTGCGGTCTTGTTAATCTCCGCTACTGGCCAACTCTTCTGCTGTACATCTGGTTTAACTAGCTGCTCACGCATGATGTTTGCATTTAGTCGTGATGGTGCACTTCCTGGCTCTAAGCGACTATCTAAGTTAGATAGCAATAAGGTGCCACGGACTGCCGTATTAGTTTCAGCAACTGTTGCAATGGTAATGACATTGCCAGCATTAGTTGAGGTAAATATCGGATCAGCTGAAGCACCAATTATTGTGCCAACTGCTTTCTATGCTGTGGTTTCAATTTGCGTAATTGGTCTCTACCTAGCATTCCTAGTTCCAATCTACCTTCGTTGGCGTGCTGGTGATTCCTTTAAGCAAGGTGAATGGAATCTTGGTAACAAGTGGAAGTGGATGGCCCCAGTAGCTTGTGCTGAGATTGTGGTCATCTGTATTTACTTTATTTTGCCAACCACACCAATGGGCTGGCCAAATAATGAGGGCTTTGATCTGAAGTTTGTTAACTATGCGCCAATATTAGTTGGTGGCACCATGTTAATTCTTTGGGTCTGGTGGCATCTATCAGTTAAGAAGTGGTTCAAAGGACCAAAGACTACGGTCTAACTGTTTGCTAGCTAAACCGCGATTAGATAAGGGCTATCTACGCACCTTGCGTAGGTCGCCCTTATTTTTATTTCTAAAAATAGCCTAGATGTAATACTCTTGCGGTTATGGCATTCCTCACCACCGATCAGCTGCGCAA
>JAEMTE010000059.1 GCA_016462445.1 Candidatus Nanopelagicus sp.
AATTGTGGCGGCAAAAACTAATGCCATCGATCCAGTTCCTACTCCAACTACTACACCCCAAAGCAAGATTAAGTGCCAACTTTGACTCATCCAAATAGTCAGTAGTGCACCAATTCCAATCACAGTTAGTGCGCTCATCACTACTTTGCGCACGGTAAAGCGATCCATTAAGGCAGCTGCAAAGGGTGCGGTTAGGCCGTAGAGCAAAACATTTATAGCAATTGCAAATGAGATTACATCCCGGCGCCAGCCAAACTCCTCCTCCAGTGGCAAAATTAATACAGAGGGTGCGCTACGAAAACCTGCGGTAGCAAATAATGTGCCAAAGGTTATGCCTGCAACAATCCAGGCTGGGTGAAGTTTTGTCTTCATTACTTAACTAGGTACTTAGTTAAAAAGCTTCGCTCATTATCTGTAATTGGGCGAGATTTTCTACTTTCTAAATCAATCATTACCTGCACCGTCTTCATCTTGGTAAATACCAGCCCATCCTTTGAAACCTCATACCCCACCACAAAGGATGAGTTACCAATTGACTCCACCCATAAATCTACATCGTAGTAACTTTCAAACTCAGTAATTGGCAGAAGATAATCAATCTCACTTCTAGCTACTGTCATCTGAACCAGTACCGAGTCAGATTTTTCAGCAAATTGTTGTTGACCCCAATCAATTCGGGCACTCTCTGCATATGTTAAATACTTAGCATTATTAACATGGCCAAATGCATCTAAATCATTCCAGCGAACAAATGCTTTATGGGTAAATTTCATATCACTATCCTAATTATCTAGTTAACTTACGGTAGGTAGCACGGTGAGGACGGGCAGCATCGATACCAAGACGAGCAATCTTATTCTCCTCATAACTTTCAAAGTTTCCTTCAAACCAAAACCACTTTGATTCACCTTCATAAGCCAAAATATGGGTAGCGATACGATCTAGAAACCATCTATCGTGAGAGATCACTACCGCACACCCTGGAAACTCAAGTAAGGCATTTTCAAGTGAGCCAAGGGTCTCCACATCTAAATCATTGGTTGGCTCATCAAGTAATAATAAATTCCCCCCTTGCTTAAGAGTTAGCGCAAGATTTAATCTATTTCGCTCACCCCCTGATAAAACTCCAGCCATCTTTTGTTGATCAGGTCCTTTAAAACCAAAGGCTGAGACATAGGCCCTACTTGGCATCTCAACATTTCCTACCTTTATAAAATCAAGACCATCTGAGACCACCTCAAATAATGATTTCTTTGGATCAATACCGCCGCGGGATTGATCCACATAGGAGATCTTTACTGTTTCGCCAACCTTAACTAAACCAGAGTCAGCCTTTTCCATCCCTAAGATAGTTTTAAATAATGTGGTCTTACCAGCACCATTTGGCCCAATTACGCCAACAATTCCATTTCTTGGAAGTGTGAAAGATAGATCATCAATAAGAATGCGATCATCAAAGCCTTTAACTAACTTTTCACACTCAACTACCACATCACCTAACCGAGGCCCTGGTGGAATTTGAATCTCTTCAAAATCTAACTTACGAGTTTTATCAGCTTCCG
>JAEMTE010000060.1 GCA_016462445.1 Candidatus Nanopelagicus sp.
ATTAAAAATAAAACTGTAGTAGTTCCTAAAACTAAACCAAGTAAATTTGCTGAACCATTTGGTAATCCTAAGATTCCAAAAGCAAGTGCGATTGGCCCCATGCCATTGCCATAATTTGAAATAAAGCGAGCCAGAAATAATCTCTTTACATACTTATGAGCTAAGACTTCACGTGTTTGCATCTGACTATCATGTCACAGTACTGACTGGCCGATCTGGTAATTTTAATCTTTGAGCAGCCACACTGACAATAAGTAACCCAATAATTAACCCTGATAGCCATAACCAGTG
Source organism: Candidatus Nanopelagicus sp. (assembly GCA_016462445.1). Lineage (GTDB taxonomy): Bacteria > Actinomycetota > Actinomycetes > Nanopelagicales > Nanopelagicaceae > Nanopelagicus. The sequence continues at coordinate 292 of JAEMTE010000060.1, forward strand.
AGCATTCGCCCCTAACATTGTGCCAGCTATTGTTGGGCCTGCAATTAACGCTATCTGCCAGGCATTTGTGCCAGCTGCGTTATAGCGCCCTCGCAGATTATCTGGTGCTAATTGATTAACCACTGAAGGCAGAATTGGTGACCAAATCATCTCACCAAATGCAAAGATAAATTGGCATCCAATTACTAAAGCCAAAGCATTTGATTTAAATATCCCACTTGCTGCTAGACAAACCCAAGCAGCTGCCCAAAATAAGACAGCAATTGAGATACCAGTTTTTCGCTTCATTAATATTAGTTTCTTATTTATATATAGTTGAAAGGCTGCAATTATAAATGTGTTGACCGCATACGCCCATGCCAGATCACGTGGTTGTAATCCAGAGATTGAGGTTGAAAAGGCGGTAAAGCCAACCTCTAACTGGCTGTAACTAAGCAGAACTGCAAAAAGGGCAACAAACCAAAACTTTACAAATGTTTTATCTGCAAGCACATCTGCCCAGCCACCATCAATCTTTGCATTCTCTGCTCGCTCTATAGAGCTGCGCTTTCCTACATTTCCTAGGGTTAAAACAGTTAAAAGATAAACAAGGTAAGAAATTCCATCGCCAATAAATAAAATTTCAAATGTTCTAGGATTATCTAAGGTAACGACTAATGAGGATATAAGCCCACCAATGCCAATACCAAGATTTAACATTGCAAATTGGGCGCCATATATCCGCTCTCTTAAATGATCTGGGGTTAACTCAGTTGATATCGTGCCTTGGCTTGGCCACATTGCTGATTGCCCAATTGAGCAGATAGTTATCACAAAAAATGCTTGCGGGATACTTTTTACCAAACTTAAACTGCTATAACCAATTGAACTAACAATAAGTGAGCTCATTAAAATCGGTTTAGGGCCCCACTTGTCAATTAAATTTCCAACCAATGGCGAGATTAAAAGAGCGGTTAGCGCGCCATAGCTGACTATTACTCCTGCAAACACAGTTGAAAACCCTCTAATATTATGGAAATAGATAAATGTATAAGGAAGTACTAATCCATTTCCTAATGCGGATAAGGCAATGCCAACCAACATAATCCGTGCCTTGCGAGGCAATTTATCTACATTATTTATACTCAATTACTTAATAATCTCTTTATGGGTAGTTACCTCTTCTAGAAACTCCATATCTGGTTCAACCCCGATACCAGGAGTGTTTGGCACATTTAAGTAACCATCCTCCATAACAAATGGTGTAGTTATATCTTGCTTAAAGTA
>JAEMTE010000005.1 GCA_016462445.1 Candidatus Nanopelagicus sp.
ATGTAGGTGATCGAGTTGCGATCATGGCAAAGACTCGTTATGAGTGGACTGTTTTAGATTTTGCTATTTGGTATGCCGGCGCAGTTTCTGTACCAATCTATGAAACATCAAGTGCGGAGCAAGTAGATTGGATTTTAACTGACTCAGCAGCTGTAGCAATAATTGTAGAAACTCCTGCCTTAGTTGAATTAGTAACACCAGTTATGCCAGCTGGGTGTAAAAATATTTGGAATATCACCTATAACGCACTTGCTACCTTAACTCACGATGGTAGCGATGTAAGTGATGATGAGATTAGTAAGCGACGAGCAGCATTAAAACCGGAATCACTAGCCACTTTAATTTACACCTCTGGCACAACTGGTAAACCAAAAGGTGTTCAACTAACTCATGGTAATTTCTTATCAGAGTGTGGAAATGTAGTAAATGGTGCCAGTGACCTTTTCTTAAAGCCTGGTGGTTCAACACTTTTGTTCTTGCCGGTGGCCCACGTCTTTGGTCGAATGGTACAAATTGGTTCAATTACAGCAGGTCTTCACCTAGCTCACTGCAGTGATTTAACTAGATTACCAAAAGATCTGGCCAGCTTTAAGCCAACATTTGTTTTAGCAGTACCGCGTATTTTTGAAAAAATATTTAACGGAGCAGAAGCAAAAGCAGAGGCTGCTGGTAAGGGAAAGATATTTCATAAAGCAGCCGAAGTTGCTATTGCATATAGCCGTGCATTAGATACAAAGAAAATTTCACCACTACTTAAGCTGCAACACGGCCTATTTGATAAATTAGTTTATTCAAAGATTCGTACCGGTCTTGGTGGTCGAGTAGAGGCTGCTATATCAGGTGGTGCACCTTTAGGTGAGCGTTTAGGCCATTTCTATCGCGGTGCTGGGATTAGAGTCTTAGAGGGCTACGGCTTAACTGAAACCACAGCAGGAGCAACTTTAAATCTAACCTCTCTGCACAAAGTTGGAACTGTTGGCAAACCTATTCCTGGCACAACAATAAAAATTGCCGAAGATGGTGAGGTCTTAATTAAGGGACCAATCGTGATGAAGGGCTATTGGCAAAATGATGCAGCCAATGCCGAAGTTTTCACTAAAGATGATTATTTCAAATCTGGAGATCTTGGAAAATTAGATGATGAGGGCTACCTATCGATTACCGGACGCAAGAAGGAGCTAATTGTTACCGCAGGTGGTAAAAATGTTGCACCAGCTGTCCTAGAAGATCGCCTCAGATCTAATCCATTAATTAGTCAGTGCATGGTAGTTGGTGATAACAAACCATTTATTGCCGCCCTTATTACCCTAGATCCAGATTCAATTAAGCCTTGGGCGGTCGCAAACAAAAAAGAGGGTGCATCCATTGCTGATTTAGCAAAAGATCCAGCACTGATTGCGGTAATTCAAAGTGCAGTTGATGAGACAAATAAAGCGGTAAGCCGAGCTGAGTCAATCCGTAAATTCACAGTACTACCAGTTGATTTCACAATTGCAGGTGGCCATTTAACAGCTAAGTTATCGGTGAAGCGACATGTTGTCGCACAACAATTTGCCCGTGAGATTGATGAACTCTTCGCCTAATACCGAACGTGTTCGACTTGCTCGTGAACTACATGATGGCCTAGCTCAAGAGTTGGCTGCAGTTGGCTATCGACTAGATCAGGTAATTGGTGATACTCAACTAGATCACAAAAATCGCAGAAGCCTTAGAGAGCTACGGCTGACCTTAAGTGGCGTGATAAATCAGGTGCGCGATGAGATCTTTGAGCTTCGATCTAACACAAACAAGAGCTTAGATCAGCAAATAGAGGAGCAGATTGCAACTGTGCTAGCTGGCACAGATATTACATATGAGATATCAAATACTGCTCAACTTGAGTGTAGTAATAAATTTGAGTTACTACGGGCAATAAGAGAGATCCTGATTAATGCCAGGGCCCACTCAGGGTGTACTGAGATAAAAATTGAGATAGCAGATAAGCAAATTACTATCTTAGATAATGGCTCAGGTGGTGTAACCCAGAAAAGTAACTCCTTTGGCCTAATTGGCGTGAGTGAGCGGCTTGCCCTAATAGATGCCCGCCTTGAGATTTCATCATTGCAGAGCGGAACTGCAGTAAGAATTTTGTTTTAAATCTTATGAATATTGTTTTAGTAGATGACCACTCACTAATAAGATCAGGGCTGCGCCAAGCACTTGCTAATACTGATTTCAAGGTTGTTGCTGAGGCATCATCTGTGCAAGAGGGCTTAGCAGTTTTAAATACCTATAAACCTGAGATAGCCCTAATAGATATTAATTTAGGATCCCACTCTGGAATTGACTTAATTTCTAAAGCAACTGAGCAAAAGTTAGATACTAAATTTGTGGTGCTAACTATGCATGATGATCTACAAACACTAGATAGTGCAAGGCAAGCTGGAGCAGTTGCATATGTTATTAAAAGTGCTCCAATTGATCAGTTAATTCAAACCTTAAGTGCGGTAGAAAGTGGTAGTAGTAAGTTCATTAAAAAAGGAGTTTTCCAATCAGCGCAGGTTGTAAAGGATTACCAGTTAACTCCTAGAGAGATTGAGGTGCTAACTCACCTGCCATCTGGTGCCACCGCCGCAGCAATTGGCTCACTTTTATTTCTAACGGAGGCAACTGTTAAAACCCATCTAGCAGCTATCTATCGAAAATTAGGAGCGCTCAACCGTGCCCAAGCGGTAAGTATTGCGCTAGGTGATAAATTAATTAACCAATAATAATTTATTAAACTTCTCTGACCAAGTATTAATCTGCCAATTCTCAATTACCCAGCCACGTCCTGCTAACCCCATTGCCTTGGCACGACTTTGATCAGTTAGTAATTTACATACTGCATCTGCAATCTGATCAATATCGCTGCCATCTACTAAGGCTCCAGTAACCCCATCTATAACCGCATCTTTTGCCCCACCTGAGTTACCAACTATTACCGGCAATCCACATGCACTTGCCTCCAGATAAACAATGCCAAGTCCTTCCACCTCAAGACCGGCAAATCTAGAACGCACCGGCATTGCAAATACCTCACCAAGACAAATGTAATCAGGCAGATCTATATGTTGCACCCGTCCTACAAAAATTACATGATTAGTAACCCCTAATTGTTTTGCAGTGTTTTTTAACATCTGCTTAATCGGACCTTCACCTACCAATAATAAAACTGCGTCGGGAAAGGATTTTAAAACTTTAGGAAGAGCCTCTATTAATCTATCTTGTCCCTTACGATGAACTAATCTGCCAACACTTACTATTACCCGCCGATCCTCTAGGCGATACTTTTTAATTAAATCAGCTCTAGCACTCTTTGGCATAAAGTGTTGGGTATCAATACCAGGTGCAATCTGTACAAACTTATCTATTTGATTACTCACTTTTACTATCTCACTCTTTGTGAACTGCCCTAAATAACCTAAATGATCAATATCTTTAATTATCTTTCTTAGTAATTGCTTTAGTATCGGAATCTTTGCCCACCAAATCTCATGCCCATGGCTTAGCGCTATGATATTTGTAGCACCTGAGGTGCGTAATTGCTTTGCCATTAAGGCAAGAGGAGCGGCTGCGCCAAACCAAACTGTTTTAATTTGGTACTGCTTTAAAATCCTCGCTGCGCGGTGATTAACTCTAGGAGTTGGCAGTAAAATTTTGGCCCGATCCCTAATCACAATTGCGCCAAATCTCTCTAGTAAGAGAGCATCAAAGGGGGCAGATCCTTTTTGGCTTGAGGTATAGATAACTAGTGATCCCTTAGGAACTCGCTCAACTAGTGATAAAACAAAACTTTCAATCCCGCCAACTCTTGGACCTAAATCATTAGTTACAAGTAATACCTTACCTGCGTTATAAACGTCGTGCTCCAATGTAAGGCTTTCTTCCCATATCAAGGGTAGCAATCTTTACTCGGCTGCCTGTGCGAGGTGCAGTCAGCATGCGGTCTCCACCTAAGTAGATGGCAACATGTGAGATTGGTTTACCAAAAAATACTAAATCACCTGGCAGTAAATCTTTTCGACTAATTGCTTTGCCATATCCATACTGTGCCCGCGAGGAGTGAGGCAGTGAAACACCAGCAGCTTGGAAGGCGCGCATTGTTAGACCAGAGCAATCCCAATAGGTAAGTCCAGCTGCGCCAAATACATACTTATCACCGATTTGGGCAAGTCCGTATTTAATTGCAATACCACCTCGACCAGAGACGCCAGCATATTTACCAGCATCGGCAAGGGAGCTTTGCTGATCATTATCCTCTTGATCCTCCTTCAACTTAGCAAGTCGCTCTCGCTCAGCAGCGGTTAATTTTGATAATAACTCCTCCGCCTCCTTTAATTTACTATTTGCTATTGCTAACTGTTTAGTAAATTTAGCCTCCGCCGCCTTAACTAATGCTAATTTATCGGAAACTGTAAAGGTGGTGGCATTTAATCGCTGAGTTGAAACAGAGAACTTCTTAAGATCAGCAGTTTTCTTCCTAGTAACCGCCGCCAGTGAGCCAGCTGATGATAAATAAAGTGCTGGATCTGAAGAGAAAAGTAACTCTAAGGATTGACTAAGTGGACCAGCTTTATATTGATCTGCTGCGATTACGCCAATTGATTTGTGTAATTCATTAACTGAAGCACCCTGTTGGCTCGCCTGTTGCTGCACACTATCTAACGTTTTCTTTAATTTACCCAACTGAACCTTTGCTGCTTGCGCATTCTCAGCTGCGGTAGTCGCCTGCTCCTCTAAATCCTTTACCTTAGCCGCCACCTCAGCCAAAGTTTGTGCGGCATTTGCTGGAGTGGGAGATAAGAGCGCAATTGCCATTAAGGCAGCAAATAGCGAGCGAGGCAGATTTCTCATTTGGGAAGGTTAGCCATTTGATGGCGGCTAACTCAACCCAACCTAAGCGTGGGGTGCTGAGAATTCTCTAAATTTGCTGTGATTTATTTGTAATTAGCCAGTATTTCCAATTTTAGGATGGCGCCGCAGCCCCTTCTTAAATCGCAGCGGGGGCACCAAACCGGCGGTTGCCAACAGATTAATTGCAGCTTCATCACGGTGAGTTAGTTCAGCATTTTTCCCAGGAGCAGGCTCAATATTAAGCAGCACCGAGACAACACAATCGCCACAGGCGATATCGCGCATTACACAAGTATCACAATTTATGATCATGCTAGAAGGTTAGGTAAAGCCACTGACACTGACTAACCTGCTACCCATGAGGCAGGTAATTACTACCGCTAATCTGATTATCAGTGCCAACGGCGGGACAACTGCAGCTGGCTCCTCAATTGGACTAACTACCGAAGAGGATCGCCGGCGATTTCACCAACTACGGGCTAAATCAGATCTAATTCTAATCGGTGGCAATACCGCCCGGCGTGAGCCATATAAACGCACCCCAATTCCACTTTATATCCTCACTCATGGCAAGGTGAGGCTGCAACCGAAAAATCAATTAGTTAAACAATTTATGATGCCGGTAGCAGATTTAATAGCAGAGATTGCCAGTAATTTTCCACCCATAGATAGCAAATTACCAATAAATCTTTTAGTTGAGGCTGGGCCAAAACTTTTACTTCAAATGGTTGAGCAGGGTTTAATAGATAATCTTTATTTAACAACCAACCTAGAAAAAGATGGTGAGAATAAAATAGCGGTTGATAAGTTAACTGGTAGTTTTAATTTAATAAGCAGTGAAAAAATTGATAGTTGCCAATTTGAGTACTATAAAAGGCTAGCCTAGGGCGATAATTACTACACCAGTAATAGCAAGGAGTACTCCTAGGTATTGAACTTTATGCAGGCGCTCATGCAAAAACTTAAAAGCTAAAACTGCGGTAACAATTGGAAATAATGAGCCCATTACAACAGCTAGTGATACTAAGCCCTTAGTTGTTGCAACTCCTAGTAATAGGTTGCCAAAAAAATCAGCTGCGCCAATCCCAATTAATATTGGAAGATCTCGTTTGGCAAAGCCACCAGTTGTTTTAAATCTTGCAAACAATAACAGCGAAATAATAAAGGTAGAAAAGCGCATAGTTGTCATCGTCATAATTGCACTAGATTTTGAGCCGATTGCAATAAATGTAATCGCCCCACCAAATCCAAAGGCGGCTATGACTGCGTAAATTAATGGCCTAGGTGATAAGCCACCTTTTATCTCTGGTCCACTTGCACAAAATGCACCAGTAAGTGCAACTGCCATTCCAATTAATTGCACAGTAGTTGGCTTCTCCCCATTTATAAATGCAATAGTTAAGGGAATTAACACACTAAGTGAACTAATTGGTGAGACCACACCCATTCGTCCAGTAGCAAGGCCAGCATAAAAAGCGGTTAATCCGGCAAATCCCAAGATGCCGGCAAAGACACCTGGCAGAAAGTAATTACTCCAACTAAGTGTTGGCTGCAGCCATGCAGTAGCTAATAAAATTGTGATTAAACCAAATAACAAGCCAAATGATTGGGAGACTGCAGTTACCGCAAGTGCCTTATAACGCTTGGTTAGATTGCCACCAAAAAAATCAGCACCACCCCATAACAAAGATGAGAACAAAGCAAGAAATGAGGCCATTAATTAAGCCTACTGTGTCGATTAATATTATTTATCATCGGTAGTTGCTCGCGCCTGCACTTACTTAAGCCTTACCCAATTTATCCTTAGGGCGTGAAAGCTACCTTTGAACAATTAACGGCGCCGATATTGGCGCTTAAAACACGTAGTGAAATTTTGCTAGAGGCGGTTCCAGCACCCCAAAAACTTGCGCCCCACGCGTTAGCGATGACTGCTGATGTATTAGAGGATGCAGCAACTGGTCGCTTCGTTTTATTACATGATCCAGCTGGGCAATTGGGTTGGGGTGGGCAGTGGCGATGTGTAACTTTTGCTCGAGCCGCTATTGATGCCGAGATGGCATCTGATCCACTACTACCAAATATTGGTTGGGCTTGGTTAATTGAGGCGCTAAAGAAAAATGGTTGTGAATTTATTTCACCAAGTGGCACTGTGACTAGAGTTGAAAGCGCCTCCTTTGGTGATTTAAAGGATCGCGAAGAGGATTCTGAGATGGAGATCCGTGCCTCCTGGACACCGACAAGTGGTGAGAATTTATTAGCACATGTAAATGCATGGATAGAGCTTCTTGGTATGAGCGCTGGATTAGAACCAATTCCTGAGGGTGTTAGCTCAATCTCTCGTAATAGTTAAACGCACCAACAAGTTAGAATCACCGACAAATGAGTACCCCGCTTCTTATCCCCCGTAATGGTGTGCCGGTGGTTGTAATAGATGAGAGTAATTTTGAAAAATTAATTGATCAACTTGCAAAGGGAAGTGGCCCACTCGCCATAGATGCTGAACGCGCCTCTGGTTATCGATATAGCCAGCGGGCATATCTAATTCAGATCTACCGAAAAGATGGCGGCCTGCATTTAATTGATCCCATTGCACTTAAATCCTCAAAGCTTTGGGATAAATTTAATGAGCAATTTTCCAAGTATGAGTGGGTAATTCACGCTAGTACCCAAGATCTGCCCTGCTTAATTGAGGTTGGCTTAAAACCAGAGTTACTTTTCGATACCGAGTTAGGCGCCCGCCTTGCCGGCTGTGAGCGAGTAGGGCTGGGCCCATTATCTGAGAGTTTGCTTGAGCTACAGCTTTCAAAGGAGCACTCAGCTGTTGATTGGTCAACTAGGCCGCTGCGCCCAGAGTGGATTACCTATGCCGCACTAGATGTTGATATTTTGCTTGATATTAGAGATGCGGTTGAAAAATTATTAATTGCACAAAGTAAATTAAGTTGGGCGCAAGCAGATTTTGCAGCAATCTTAAACTCATACCAAGATTTTAACTTTTCAGATCTACCCAAGCCAGATCGCTGGCGGCGCACCTCTGGCATGCATAAGGTGCGGGATAGATTAACTATGACAATTGTTAGAGATCTTTGGTTATCTCGGGATGAGCTAGCCCGAGAATTAGATCTAGCACCTGGTCGGGTATTAGGCGATGAAGCAATTGTTGATCTGGCAGTTAAACGGCCAAATAATCTAGAGGCGGTAGCAAAGTTAATTGGTAGGCGAAGTAGATTAGATCCGCCCCCATTTAATCGCTGGTTAACTGCATTAAACCTTGCATTGCAAACACCAATTGCTGATCAACCTGAGTATCGGGTGCGATCACAAAATCTGCCACCAATTAAGATTTGGAAAGAGAAGAACCCACTTGGTTATGCCAGGCTAACCCACGCCCGAGCAGCCTTACTTGAGTTATCTCTTCAATTAAAAGTACCAACTGAAAACTTAGTAACACCTGAGTTGGTTAGAAAAATATGTTGGCCGCAGCCCCCGGCATTAAGTAGTGAGCATCAATCCTTTGTGAAAAATGAGTTAGTGCAGATGGGCGCTAGAGCCTGGCAGATTGAGCAGGTAACAAGTGGGATCGCAGCTGCACTTAGCGAGATTGAACCGGTAGTAATCGCTGAGCCGGTTGAGGTGGCTGAGCCTGAAGCGGTTGAGGGCGAGTAGCTATATTGTGATGGGAATTACGCAACACTTAAGTTGCGTAATTCACTTATCTGGGATTATGGTTATCCCATGTTAAGTACCTTTTTAATCGCCCTTCGTGAGGGGCTTGAGGCGGCATTAATCGTGGGAATTTTAGTTGCCTACGTAGTTAAGACCGATCGCCGCAGATTACTTACCCCTATCTGGAGCGGTGTGGCAATCGCAGTTATTGCAAGCTTTGCCTTTGGCGGCTTTCTCACCTTTACCTCTGCTGAATTATCAGAGCGAGGTGAGCAATTCTTCGCTGGCACAACATCATTTATCGCAGTTGGCTTAGTAACCTGGATGGTTTTTTGGATGAAGCGAGCAGCCAGAACACTTAAAGATGAATTACATGGCAAGGTAGATACCGCATTAACCGCTGGTCCATTCGCACTTGCTGCCGCTGCATTTTTTGCTGTAGCCCGAGAGGGTCTTGAGACCTCCTTATTTGTTTATACAAACTTTAGAACGGTAGCAGCTACCTCAGCCGCCTCTGTTGGTTTAATTGCTGGTCTTTTACTATCTGTGGTACTTGGTTACTTGATCTATAACAGATCGGTTAAATTAAATTTAAGTAAGTTTTTTACCCTTACCGGTATCGCCTTAATAATTGTGGCAGCTGGTGTGCTCTCCTATGGCGTGCATGAGTACCAAGAGTTGGGCTGGATACCTGGGGAGAGTTCATTTGCCTGGGATATCTCATCTGTGATGGCAAAGGATTCAATCGCCGGCTCACTGCTTGCCGGCACAATTGGCTTTGATGTAAATACATCTTGGATTCAACTACTGCTTTGGGCCTGCTATCTTGGAGTAGTTTTGCGCCTCTATACCCAGCCAGCGAAGGTAACAATAACCGCTGCGCGGTAGGTAAAGCCCACTACCCAATTTCGTTACTGGCGAGTAACCTAGCCTTATTAGATTGTTAATGGCTAGGAGTAATTAATGAGCAAAGAGGCTAGCGCAAAAACTAATGTGGTTTTAGTTGATGCAGTAAGAACTCCCTTTGGAAAAGCTGGCTCACTTTATGCCCAAACTAGAGCAGATGACATTATGGTTCGTTGTCTTCGCGGCCTACTTGAGCGAAATCCAAATCTACCCTTAGATCAAATTGATGATGTGGCAATCGCTGCCGCCACCCAAACTGGTGATCAAGGTATGAATATTGGTCGCTCTGTTTCAATTCTTGCTGGTATTCCAAAATCAGTTCCGGGATACTCAATTGATCGCTGGTGCGCAGGTGCGTTAACGGCAGTGACAACTATTGCCGGTGGCATAAATATGGGTGCATATGATTTAGCAATTGCTGGCGGAGTTGAGCATATGGGAAATCACCCAATGGGTGATGGCATGGATCCCAATCCAAGATATCTAGCTGAGAAAATAGTAGATACCGACGCCCTACAAATGGGAGCAACTGCTGAGCGGTTGCACGATAAGTTTCCACACCTTACAAAAGAGCGATCTGATAAATACGCATTAGCATCTCAACAAAAAACCGCAGCAGCATATGCAGCAAATAAAATTCAACCAGATCTAATTCCAGTGGCAACTAGAACTGCTGAACTTGGTTGGGGGGTGGCAACAGTTGATGAACCACCTAGGCCACAAACAACTTTGGAGGCTCTTGGCGCTCTTAAAACACCATTTCGCGCAGCTGGCAGAGTAACTGCTGGTAATGCAGCTGGTTTAAATGATGGTGCAACCGCTGCAATCTTGGCATCAGAGAGTAAGGCGAAGGAATTAAATTTGCCAATCAAAGCAAGGTTAATCTCATTTGCATTTGCCGGTGTTGAGCCAGAGATTATGGGTTATGGACCAGTACCAAGCACAATCAAAGCGCTTAAAAAAGCTGGCTTAGATATAGCAGATATTGGATTATTTGAGGTTAATGAGGCATTTGCAATTCAAGTTCTTTCATTCTTAGATCACTTTGGTATTGCCGATGATGATAAGCGAGTAAATATCTATGGTGGTGCAATTGCAGTTGGTCACCCACTTGCCTCATCGGGTGTGAGATTAATTCTTAACTTAGCAAATGGTTTTAAAGATCACCCGCAGGTTAGATATGGCATAACAACTATGTGTATTGGTCTTGGTATGGGTGGCACAATTATTTGGGAAAACCCAAATTATAAGGGTAGTAAGTAATGGCTGAAGCTTTAACTGGTGCACCTGATGAAGTAGTAACAAATGCAATTGTCCGGATGGTCTCACTTACTCCATTTGGTCACAGTGGTGAGTTAGCATTAATAACATTAGATAACGGTGCAGATCACACCAGACCAAATACCTTTGGCCCAGCATCTTTAAATGCACTTGCTAGCGCAATTGATCAAGTGCAAAAAACTGATGCAGTGGCAATTGCGGTAACTGGAAAACCATTTATCTTTGCAGCAGGAGCTGATCTCTCCGGTGTCGGAGCTGTAAAAGAAAAATCTGTTGCAACCGCTTTTGGTGAGTTAGGTCATGAGGTATTTCTTAAATTGCATGAGAGCAAGAAGCCAACCTTTGCATTTATAAATGGTTTGGCGCTAGGCGGCGGACTTGAGGTTGGACTTAACGCTCACTATCGAACCCTTGCCTCAACTGCATTTACTGGATTACCTGAATGCTTCCTGGGGTTAGTGCCTGGTTGGGGCGGGGCAACACTTCTGCCTAAATTAATTGGGGCTGAAAATGCTGTGCAAGTAATAATTTTAAATGCGCTAAATAACAACACCATGATGAAGGCAAAGGATGCACTTGGCTTAGGTGTGGTGGATGCAGTATTTGAGCCATCAGACTTTTTAGAGCACTCAGTTAAGTTTGTTGCTGATATTTTAAGTGGCAAGAAAAAAGTTGAACGCAAAGATTTTAGTAAGGATAGCGCCGGTTTTGAAAAGGCAATCGCAACTGGAAAAGCTGCAATTGCTAAGAAATATAGCGGGGCCCAAATCCCTGCTCCCCTTGCCGCACTTGAATTAATTAAAGCTGCGCAAACAAATACTGTAAGAGATGGCTACGCTGCTGAAACCAAAGTACTTTCAGATCTAGTTATGAGTGATGGCCTTCGCGCCTCGTTGTACTCATTTAATCTAATTCAAAAAAAGCGTAAAAAAGTGGAGGGTGCACCAAAGCCAGCACTTGCCCGCAAAATTACCAAGGTTGGCGTAGTGGGCGCAGGTCTTATGGCATCTCAACTTGCCCTACTAATGCTGCGAAACTTAAAGGTGCCAGTTGTAATTACCGATTTAGATCAAGAGCGGGTGGATAAGGGCGTAACTTGGATTAAAAATGAGATTCAAAAGCTAGTTGATAAGAAGCGGCTAAATCCTGAAGCTGCTAGCAGATTACTAAGTAATATTTCAGGCTCAGTTGATCAAAAGGTCTTTGCTAATGCTGATTTTGTTATTGAAGCTATCTTTGAAGAGTTATCCCTTAAGCAGAAATTATTTAAAGATTTAGAGGCAATCATTACGCCTGAGTGTATTTTGGCAACTAATACCTCATCATTATCAGTTGAGGCAATGAGTGAAGGACTTAAAAATCCAGAGCGGGTAGTTGGTTTTCACTTCTTTAATCCAGTTGCAATTATGCCGCTACTTGAGGTGGCAAGAACTACAAAGACTGATGATGCCACCGTTGCCACTGCAATTAATATTGGTAAGGATTTAAAGAAGACGATGGTTATTGTTAAGGATGCACCAGCATTTGTAGTTAATAGATTGCTAACCAGATTTATGGGTGAGGTAACAGATGCAATGGATGAGGGAACGCCTTTTGAGGTTGCAGATGCCGCGATGGCTCCCCTAGGTTTTCCAATGTCATCACTTGAGTTATTAGGACTTGTTGGACCAGGTGTGGCACTACATGTATCTGAAACTTTAAATAAAAATCTTGGGCCTCGCTACAAAATTTCACCTACTATGCAGCGCTTTGTTAAAGAGGGTGTAAAGACATTTTATGTAAAAAATGAGCAGGGCGCGAATGTAGTAAACCCAGCAGCGCTGGCATTACTAGAGAAGGGATCAAAGGTTTCAACAGCTGATCAGGTAAGAAGGCGAGCTCTTGAAGCCTTAGCGGTTGAGGCAAAGATGATGCTTGATCAAGGTGTTGTTTCAACACCGCAGGAGATTGATATTTGTATGTTACTAGGCTCAGGTTGGCCGATGCATCTAGGCGGAATTCTGCCTTACCTCGATCGAGAGGGAATTAGCGAAGCGGTTTGCGGTGCTCGTTTTCATCAGAAGGGTGTGGCATCTCTTCCTTAATATCAATTGCTAAATCACTACTGCTCCAGGTAACAAGTGAGCGAGTAATATTTTGAGCAGTAATTCCTAAATCCTCTAATATCTGCACTCTCTTTGCATGCTCAAGAAATACCAGCGGCACACCAATTGAATGTACCGGTACATTTAAATTCGCCTCTCTAAATAACTCAGAGATTGTGCTGGCAATACCACCATGTTTAATACCATCCTCTAGCACAACAACACTCTTATAACGCTGGGCCATTGTGATTAATGATTTTGGTAATGGCTTTACCCATCTTGGATCAACAACAGTAACACCGACTCCTTCACGGTATGCCTGCGCTGCTGCTTCAACTGCGATTGCAGCAAAGGCACCAATACTTACCAATAAAATATCGGCGCTCTCACCGCGATATAAAACATCAATCCCATCACGTCTTTCAAAGGCTGGAATCTCAGGATTTACCGCACCCTTCGGGAAGCGAATCAATGATGGTGCATCTGAAATATCTAATGCCTCGCGCAATGTCTCTCTTAACCGCTGCCCATCACGTGGTGCTGCCACATGCAAGGTTGGCACAATTCCAGTCAGTGCTAAATCCCAAATACCATTATGAGATGGTCCATCATCACCGGTAATACCAGCTCGATCTAATACAAATGTCACACCAGCTTTATGAAGTGCCACATCTAATAAAAGTTGATCAAAGGCCCGATTTAAAAATGTGGAGTAGACCGCAAATACTGGATGAAGGCCTGCAAATGCCATACCAGCAGCAGCTGTGGTGGCATGTTGCTCAGCAATTCCTACATCAAATGTGCGCTCAGGGTATGCCTTCTCAAATTTATCTAGCCCGGTTGGCCCCATCATGGCAGCAGTAATTGCTACTACATCTTTTCTTTCAGATCCAATCTTTACCAACTCATCTGAAAATACAGATGTCCAACTATCACCTACCTTGCTAAGCGGTTGCCCAGTCTCAACATCTACTACCCCAACAGCATGAAACTTCTCCGCCTCATCATTTAAAGCCGGCCCATGGCCGCGTCCTTTTTCAGTAATAACATGGACTAAAACTGGTGAGCCGTACTCCTTAGCAATTATTAGCGCCTTTTCTATTGCAATAATGTCATGACCATCTACTGGGCCAAAATATTTAAGACCTAAATCCTCAAACATGCCTTGCGGAGCAATAACATCTTTAATACCTTTTTTAACACCATGTAATGTCTCATAAATTGGTTGTCCAACCAATGGTGTCTTCTCTAATACACCTTTACCCCAATCTAAGAATTTCTCATATCCACGTGTGGTGCGCAGAGTTGATAGATAGGTTGCAAGTCCACCAATAGTTGGTGAATAAGATCTCTCATTATCATTGACCACAATTACTAGATTCTCATTACTACTTGCTGCAATATTATTTAATGCCTCCCAGCTCATACCACCAGTTAATGCGCCATCTCCTACCACGCAAACCACAGCACGATCACTTTGATTTGTTAAGGCAAAGCCTTTTGCTATTCCATCACTCCAAGAAAGAGCGGTTGATGCATGAGAGTTTTCAACAATATCATGCTCACTCTCACTGCGATTTGGATATCCTGCTAGTCCACCTCGTTGACGTAGTTTTTCAAAACCTGCCATGCGTCCAGTTAATAATTTATGTACATAACTTTGGTGTCCAGTATCAAAGACAATTACATCCTTTGGTGATTCAAAAACCCGGTGCAGAGCAATGGTTAACTCAACAACACCTAGATTTGGCCCCAGATGACCACCTGATTTAGAGACCTGCTCAATTAAGAAACTACGAATCTCATCTGATAACTGGTTCAATTGCGCAGCAGTTAATGATGCAAGATCTGCTGGTGATTTTATCTTCTCAAGCATTGGGCTAGTTTAAAGGTTAGTTGTTACTAATGCGATTTATTTGGTTAAAAGTGAGCGTAATACATACTGCATGATTCCGCCGTGGCGATAGTAATCTGCCTCACCTGGCGTATCGATTCTAACTCTGGTCTTAAAGCTCTTATCCCCGGCGGTGACACTTACCTGTAATGGCGTAATACCCTGATTTAACTCCTCAATACCGGTAATTGAAAATACCTCACTGCCATCTAAGCCAAGGGAAGAAGTATTTTCGCCATCTAAAAATTGTAGGGGTAGCACTCCCATACCAATTAAATTAGAGCGATGAATTCTTTCAAATGATTGAGCAATTACTGCTCGCACGCCAAGAAGAGCTGTTCCCTTAGCTGCCCAATCTCTAGAGGAGCCTGAGCCATACTCCTTACCAGCTAAAATAACTAATGGCACCCCTGCATTAATGTAAGCCCGGGATGCATCATAAATTGTGGTTTGTTCACCATTTGCTAAAAAGTTTTTAGTAAAGCCGCCCTCAACACCATTTAATAATAAATTTTTAAGTCTGATATTTGCAAAAGTTCCTCTAATCATCACCTCATGATTTCCACGCCGGGAGCCATAGGAGTTGAAATCACCCCGCTCAATTCCATGATCGGCTAAGTACTTACCCGCTGGTGAATCAACCTTAATATTTCCAGCTGGAGAAATATGATCGGTAGTTACTGAATCACCAAGGAGAGCTAAAACTCTAGCACCTGCAATATTTGTTACCGGTTTTGGATCTCTTGGCATCTGATCAAAGTAGGGCGGCTTTCGTACATATGTTGATTTACTATCCCAAGCAAATGTTTTACCAGTTGGTGTTTCTAAAGATTTCCAACGTTTATCACCTTCAAAAACAGAGGCGTAATCCTTAGTAAACATATCTGAGGATATTGATGAGCTAATTACTGCCTCAATCTCATCCGTTGTTGGCCAAATATCCTTTAGATAAACCGGCGCCCCATCACTGTCATCGCCTATTGGATCATTGGCAAAATCATGATTCATCGAACCAGTAAGTGCATAGGCAACAACTAATGGTGGAGAGGCTAGGTAATTCATCTTTACATCAGGTGAGATTCGCCCTTCAAAGTTACGGTTACCAGATAACACAGCTGAAACCGCTAAATCATTCTCATTAATTGCCTTACTAATCTCAATTGGTAGCGGACCTGAGTTTCCAATACAGGTAACACAGCCATAGCCAACAAGATTAAATCCCAGCTTCTCCATAAATGGGGTAAGGCCGGAGCGATCATAATAATCAGTTACTACCTTAGATCCGGGGGCGAGTGTGGTCTTAACCCAAGGCTTACTGCGCAGCCCCTTTTCCACCGCTTTTTTAGCAAGCAATGCAGCACTAATCATTACTGATGGATTTGAGGTGTTGGTACAGGAGGTAATTGAAGCAATTACTACATCTCCATTAGTGACGGTAGTGGCTTTGCCATTTACCTTCACATCTATTTTAACTTTATTTGTTTTATCGGTGAAGTAAGTTGGCAGTACCTGCTGATAAGATTTTTTTGCATCAGTTAGTGAGATTCGATCCTGTGGCCGTTTAGGACCAGCAATAGATGGCACAACTGTGTCAAGATCTAACTCTAATTTTTCAGAGTATCGCGGCGTCGCCGCTGGATCATGCCAGAGTCCATTTACCTTGGCATATTTTTCCACCAACTCAATTTGCTCACTAGATCTGCCAGTAAATTTTAGGTAAGAAATTGTCTCTTCATCAATTGGGAAGATTGCACAGGTTGATCCATACTCAGGTGACATATTGCCAATTGTTGCCCGATTAGCCATCGGTAGCGCTGAAACACCTGGCCCATAAAATTCAACAAACTTTCCAACTACCCCATGTTTGCGCAGCATCTGCGTAATTGTTAAAACTAAATCGGTAGCGGTAGTCCCAGTCGGTAGTTTTCCATTTAATTTAAAGCCAACCACCTTAGGGATTAACATCGAAACTGGCTGGCCAAGCAAGGCAGCTTCAGCCTCGATTCCGCCAACTCCCCAACCAAGTACTCCTAAACCATTAACCATGGTGGTGTGAGAATCGGTACCAACTACCGTATCTGGATAGGCGCGTAATTGACCTTCGACAGTTCTACTCATCACTACTCTTGCTAGATACTCAATATTTACCTGATGCACAATCCCAGTTCCAGGGGGAACAACTTTAAACTCATCAAATGCACTCTGTCCCCAACGCAAAAAGCGATAGCGCTCTTTATTTCGCTGATACTCAATATCAACATTTTGTTCAAAGGCATCTTTTGTGCCAAATAAATCAGCAATTACTGAGTGATCAATTACCAACTCCGCAGGTGATAATGGATTTACCTTTGTAGCATCTCCACCTAAATCTGTAATAGCCTCGCGCATCGTTGCTAGATCAACAATGCATGGCACACCAGTAAAGTCCTGCATAATTACTCGGGCCGGTGTAAATTGAATCTCAGTATCTGGCTCAGCTTTTGGATCCCATGCAGCAATCTTCTTGATCTGATCAGCTGTGATATTCGCACCATCTTCAGTACGAAGTAGATTTTCCAGTAATATTTTTAAGCTAAAGGGAAGATCTTTTGCTTGCGCAAAGCCGGTGATATCAAAGATCTCGTAACTTTTGCCTGCGACATCAAGTGTGGTTTTGGCCTTAAATGAGTTCTTACTCAACGCCCCACACCTACTTTCTTGCTATTTATACTGCTAATCCTACTCCTTTGCTGGTGCAAATCCAGCCACGCACTCAATGTGCTGGGTCATTGGGAAAAGATCAAAGGCTTGGATGTGATCCAACTTATAACCAACATCTGCCAAAGTTTTTGCATCCCGCGCTAGTGCTGCTGGATCACATGAAATATAAACAATCTTTCTTGGCCTAAATTTAATCATTTGCTTAATTACTACCTCACCAGCTCCAGTTCTAGGTGGATCAAGCAAAATTAAATCTGCTCGCTTAACAATTGGCAGCTGCTGTGCAACTAAGCCCTGCAATATCTTCACATTCTCCTTATTTAAAAACACTTTACGAGCATCAGTAACAGCTGTTTTATCACTCTCAATTAAGGTAACAAAGCCACGATCTCCCACCTCTTTTAATATTGCGGCAGCAAATAAGCCAACACCGGAGTAGAGATCGCAGACATGGTCGCCATTTTTAGCACCAAGTTGAGCAAGGGCTGCTTTAACTAAGGTAACCGGAGCTGCTTTATGACTTTGCCAGAAAGCAACTGGTGAGATCTTAAAGGAGTTACCACCAACCTGTTCAACAATTTGAGTTGGACCGCTAATGCTTCTGCCACTTCTCATAACAGAGATCTCATTAGTACTAGAGACGGCAACCTCAACTCTGGCATCTGATTTCCAACTTCTGCTAGCTAACTCACCAACATTCATCCGTTGATCTGCAATTAAGCAATCTTTAATCTCAACTACCTCATTGCTTCTAGCGCCAAAAAACCCAATTGCCCCTCTTGGTGATACTGCAAAATCCATACGGGTTCGCCAGTGCATACCATCTGCTGGCTCAACTGGTGTTACCTTTAAATCAAAGCCAAGCTCTGCTAAATCCATCTTGCCAATTCGTAAAAATTGTTCCTTAATAATCTGCGCCTTTAAATCTTGTTGCATTGTCAGATTAATATGCTGGAAATCGCAGCCACCACAACTACCAGCGTATTTACAAGGTGGTGTGATGCGTGAAGGGACCGGAGTTAATACCTCAATCACATCACCATGTGCAATTTTAGAACTTACTGCAGTAATTTTTATCTTTACTAACTCACCAGTTATGCCATGGCGAACAAAAATAACCTGGCCATTATGTCGGGCAACGAAATGACCACCATGTGCAACTGGACCAATTTCACCCTGGATGACCTCACCCACTTTTAACCGCTCTTGAGCGTTTAATTCCATAGGAGTGAGCCTAAGGGTGTAAGTTGTACTTTGTGCACGTCGTAATTATGGGTTGTGGTCGCGTTGGTTCTACCTTGGCGGTAGATCTAGAAAAGGCTGGCCATACCGTTGCGGTAATAGACCAAAATCGTGAGGCATTTCGTAGATTAGGTGCAGATTTTAATGGTCGCACCATTGCTGGCATGGGCTTTGATCGCGATATCTTGCTTGAGGCAGGCATTGAAAAGGCTGATGCCTTTGCCGCAGTTTCAAATGGAGATAACTCAAATATTTTAGCTGCCAGAGTTGCTAGAGAGAATTTTAATGTTAAAAATGTAGTCGCCCGTATTTATGATCCAGGTAGAGCAGAGATCTACCAACGCCTTGGTATTCCAACTGTGGCAACTGTGCTTTGGACAACCGATCAAATTATGCGCAGGCTTGCACCAGATGGCACAAAATCTGAGTGGCGTGATGCCACCGGGAGTGTGCAATTAATTGAGGTTCACCTTCACCAGGATTGGTTTGGCGAGGCGGTATCACTAATTGAAAAAAATACTGGTGCCAGAGTCGCCTTTATTACTCGTCTTGCCGAAGGAGTTCTGCCTGATGAGCACACTGTGCTGCAAGAGGGAGATCTTGTTCATATTCTGGCAAAGGAAAAAGATATTTCTGCAATTGAAAAATCATTGGCTAAACCCCCGGCAGGTGCTTAACAGATGAGAATTGCAATTGCTGGTGCTGGAAATGTTGGTAGAGCTATTGCCAGAGAGCTATTAGCAAATGGCCACAATGTTTTATTAATTGATAAAGATCCAAAGGCATTAAAGATGGACTCAGTTCCCAACGCTGAGTGGTTATTAGCAGATGCCTGTGAGATAACCGCGTTAGATCAAGCAAAGTTAGATGGCTGCCAGGTATTAGTTGCAGCAACTGGTGATGACAAGGTTAATTTGGTTACCTCCCTACTTGGAAAGACTGAGTATGGAGTGCCACGGGTAGTAGCTCGAGTAAATCATCCAAAAAATGAGTGGATGTTTGACTCTGCCTGGGGAGTTGATGTTGCAGTATCTACGCCAAGAATTATCTCCGCCTTAGTTGAAGAGGCGGTAAGTGTTGGTGATGTGGTGAGATTGTTTTCATTCCGCAAGGGTGAGGCTAATTTAGTTGAGATCACCTTGCCAGATAATGCTGCCTGTTGTGGCAAAACTGTTAGCGAGGTGCAACTACCTATCAATGCATCTCTAGCTGCGATTGTGCGCGATGGCCATGTGATTACACCAAAGGATCATGATGTATTTACAGCGGGAGATGAGCTGCTATTTGTAGCTTCAGCCGCTGCTGAAGAGCAATTAAAATCCTGTTTTATCTAATTAACTTTAGTAGTTGGTGTATTCCTTAGTATTTGCCAAGTTCCCCAAGCGGTTGCAATAAATAATGGGTAACCCATAATTAATCGAGCCGTACCTAGTGCATTAATATTTCCACTTTTATATAGCGGGTATTGAACAAGTAGTCGCGCAGTAAACATAGCTACCCAGAGCCAACCAGCCATTACATATGCTCTTACCCGGGCTGGATCTTTTCGCCACATCAAGTTCTCACCTAAAATTGGTCCCAGCATAACTCCCAGAATTGGCCACTTAATTAGATTAGTAATTGTATATAACAGGCCATAGCCAGCATTAATATAAAGACCAGGTAAATAAAAATCTGCCGCACTTCCACTTCGCTTGGAGATAAAGGCGCAAAAAGCTACCCCAACTAAACCGGAGAATGCGTGTTGAATAGTCTGCCGCTTTACCAGTCTTAGAACTGTTAAAACCACCGATAAGAAAACTGCTGAATAAATTGCTGGATTAATATCTTTACCAGATAAATTAAATACTAATAAAAATACTAATGCTGGTAGGCCAGAATCAATTAAGCCACGTTTGCCACCGAGTGCTGATAAGACTTTATCTTTATCTTCACTATCGCTTTGCATACTCATGCCCCAGTTGATCCAAATCCACCAGTTGCTCGCTGCGATCCTGGTAACTGAGTAACCTCAACAAACTCTGCTCGCTCCACCTGCTGGATTACTAACTGCGCAATCCGATCTCCCTTTTTAAATGATACCGATTCAGTTAGATCATGATTAATTAAAATAACCTGCAGCTCTCCCCGAAAACCAGCATCTATTGTGCCTGGGGTATTGACCATAGAGATGCCATGTTTTATTGCTAGTCCAGATCTGGGATGAACTAATGCCACATATCCATTGGGCAACGCGATACTTATGCCAGTTGGTACTAACATCCGCTCCCCTGGTTTAATTGTGAAATCAATTCGAGTAGCAAGATCAGCCCCAGCATCTCCACCCTTTGCATACGAAGGCATCGGTACTGATGAATCTAGCCGCTTAATTAATACCTCGGTCATGGGTTTATATCAAAGTCTGGATCAACAAAGGCCATTAGCTCTGGATGTGAGGTTAGATGATCCTTATATTGCTGAGTTAAATTCTTAATAAAGTGCTCCATTGGTACTGAAATAAATAGTGCAGCCGCCATCACTGCAATCTCACCAGTTGGTGAATCTAATCTTCCCACCGCTTGAGTGTAGATCTTCCTCCCTGATTGCCCAGTTATATGAGCATCAATATAAAGAGTTCGCCCCATTGGCACCGGCATTAAGAAATCAGTTTCAAGTCTGCCAGTAACTGCAGGAGTTCTAATTAGCCACATTAACTTACCTAATGCTTCATCAAAGGCAAGTGAGAGCAGTCCGCCGTGAGCAAGACCAGGTGCACCTTGATGATTTTCGGTAACGGTAAAATTACCAGTCAAATCTAAATTTTCGCCAGCAACAGCGGTGAAGTGCAGACCTGTTGGATGTAGATCACCACAACCAAAGCAATGACCAAAGTGTGATGGAATTTTAGAACCAAGTACTGGTGCCTTAGCGTGACGTGTGGGCATTACCGCATCAGCAGGTGGTGTGGTGGATGGGATGCGACTCATTAGCAAAGCGTATCCTTATCCCTATGGCAAGATCTAATTCCAAATCTGAGTTTGCCGAACGGATAAGTTGGCCATTTTGGCTATGGCTGCTATCACTTTTAATGACCGCTTCGATCTATTTAACAATATGGGCACCCTTTGGCAATAGGAGTGCGATCATTACTTCACTTATCACCAGCACAGCATTTATATACTTCTCTCAAAAATCCAAGCTTGAGATAGTGGTTATAAATAACTGGCTCTATGTTGGCGAAGCAATGATCGAGAGAAAATATATAGGCCGGGTAAGTATTTTAAATCATGATAAATTTCTTCAAATTCGTGGGCCGCAGGCAGATCCTGCTTGCTTTAATGCAACTAGGTTTTGGGTTTCAACTGGAGTAATGGTTGAATTAAAAGATAGAAATGATCCAACTCCATATTGGTTAATCTCAAGCAGGCATGCCAGGGCGTTAGCAGCAGCCCTTAATTAGTCGCAATCTTGGCAAACAGCTTTTAAGCCTTCACCACGTGCTTTTTGGTTAATGTGCTTAACTAAGAAACATTTACCACAGGTGAACTCATCCTCCTGCTTTGGTAC
The DNA here is from genome assembly GCA_016462445.1 of Candidatus Nanopelagicus sp. Lineage (GTDB taxonomy): Bacteria > Actinomycetota > Actinomycetes > Nanopelagicales > Nanopelagicaceae > Nanopelagicus. Next base: position 22,195 of record JAEMTE010000005.1, read on the forward strand.
AACCTTCACGCTTAACTCTTCGCCAGAAAGATCAGCACCTGGTAACTCTAAACTTTCAGCAGCCTCTGCCTCATCAATATCTACTTGGCCAGATTGGGCATCAGCACGCTGCGCCTTTAACTCTTCAAGTGATTCCTCATGTAACTCTTCATCGGTTTTTCGGGGGGTGTCGTAATCAGTAGCCATAACCACCTCCTCTTAATAAGTAACAAATCTTTTCCCGGAGTATTAATTACCCCAACGGGCGGATAATCCCCTAAAAGCGATAGATGTACCTAATCAAGGGTAGGCGTGTCGGAATTATTCCTTACCTAACTGATCAGTACGACGCTCAGCCTGCTCTTTGCGCCACTTTGCAATCGCGCCATGATTTCCAGAGAGTAAAACTTCTGGAACCTCTAAGCCTCGCCAAACAGCTGGCTTTGTGAAATTCGGATACTCAACTAATAGATCCTCACTACTTCCAATAATTGAGTGTGACTCCTCTTTTAATGACTCTGGATTTCCTAATACCCCAGGTAATAACCTTGCAGTTGCTTCAATAATTACCATTGCAGCTACCTCACCACCACCTAAAACATAATCACCAATAGAGATCTCATGTACTTTAAAATTTGATTTACCTGCGTAGTACTGTCCAACCCGAGCATCAATTCCTTCATACCTGCCGCAGGCAAAGAGTAATTGCCTGCGATGGGCGAAATAAGATGCCATCTTTTGATCAAACTTTTTACCTGCAGGGGTTAAAATTATTAGATCAATCTGATCTGAATCACTACTAATTTGATCAATTGCATCCCCCCATGGAGCAGGTGACATAACCATGCCAGCACCGCCACCATATGGAGTGTCATCTACTGAATGGTGAACATCCTTTGTTTGATCTCGTAGATCATGGATATTTATAGAGATTAATCCTTTTTCTATCGCTTTACCGAGCAGAGATAGCTTAAGTGGGGCTAAGTACTCTGGAAAGATTGAGATTAGATCAAAGCGCAACATCTAGTAATCCTTCCGGTGGATCAATCACAATCCTCTTTTGATCTACATCAATTGAGACAATTATCTGCTTTACCATTGGCACTAACACCTCTTTGCCATCTTTATCTACAGAAAGTAAATCCTGCCCAGGTAGTTTAACAATCTCACCCACCACCCCGATTAACTCACCAGATACTAGATAAACCTGTGAGCCAATTAATTGCTGGTAGTGATACTCACCCGGTGCTAGCGAATTAAAATCAACCTGCGCAGAGATTAATTGATCGCGCAGCTCCTCAATTTGATTGCGATCGGTAATACCGTCAAAGGTAAGAAGCAGTACTTGATTGTGCCAACGAGCTGATTTGATTATTAGTTGCTGACCATTATCGAGGGTTAATTTATTACCAACTGCAAATCTTAGATCTGCATCATCGGTGCGAACCTCAATTGTTGCTTCACCTAAAACACCATGTGCGCGGCCGATGCGACCTACGACAAGTTGCAAAATTATCGAACCTCGTCTGCCTCGATTAGATCAACCCGAACTGAGCGACCAGCGATTGCGCTGACCACAGTGCGAAGTGCTTTTGCAGTGCGACCATTGCGGCCAATTACCTTACCAATATCCTCTGGGTGAACACGCACCTCTAAAGTTGTACCACCGCGAGAAGTTTTCTCAGTAATTACAACCTCTGCTGGGTTATCGACAATACCTTTTACTAAATGCTCTAGCGCTTCATCAATCATTATTAACCTTTTGTTGGTGCGTCAGCTTTTGCCTCATCTGTGGCAACCGCTGTTACATCTTCTGAAATAACCTCAGGGTTAGCAAGGCTAGCCTCAGCAACCTCTGCTACTACCTCTTCAACTGTTGGCGCTTGACCAACCTCAGGAACAGAAACCTTGGCAGTTGCAATTGGTGCTTCATACGCTGGCTCATTAATAATTTCACCATCAGCGCCACGACGCTCTTTAATCTTTGTTGCCTTACCAGTTAATTTACGTAGGTAGTAAAGCTTTGCGCGCCGAGCAGAGCCGTGACGAACAATCTCAATCTTTTCAATTACTGGTGTGTGCACTGGGAAGGTTCGCTCAACACCAACACCGTATGAAATTTTACGAATAGTAAATGACTCACGAATTCCAGAACCAGAGCGGGCAATTACCACACCTTGGAAAACCTGAATACGACTCTTGCTGCCTTCAATAACTCGAACATGGACCTTTAACTCATCGCCAGAACGAAATGATGGGATGTCCTTACGAAGTGAGGCGGCATCAACAGCATCTAATACGTTCATGTTTTGTCCTAATCGTTTAAATTTTATAGTCAATCAATTATTTTGAATGAAGACCGTATCTTGCCACAGCAGGGGGTGTTAGATCAATTTGAGTTCAGATTAAGGGCAAAAGCGCAGCGTGTAAGGCAGGACCGGCACAAATGACTAGTTCGCTATTTGGGGCTCCTCCACCTCGACCAGAAATAATCGCACCCGCCTCAGTTGCAACCAAACCGCCAGCTGCATGATCCCACTCCTTAAGTGAGGCTTCAAAGTAACCATCAATTGCCCCCATTGCGACATAGCAAAGATCAACCGCTGCTGCGCCATTTCTTCGCAAGTCACGAATTTTTGGAAGCAAATTAGCCATTGTCTCCCCTTGCGTAACTCTTAAATTTAAATCATATGCAAAGCCAGTTGCAAGTAATGCTTTATCTAAAGTAATTGGATCATTGCACTTAATTTTATCTCCGTTATATGTAGCACCCCCACCGCGAGTGGCAGACCAAAATCCATTAATACTTGGTGCATAAACCACACCAACTAATACGCCATCTTTATCTTTAGCTGCAATTGAAACATTCCAGCCTGGTAATCCATAGAGATAATTTACGGTGCCATCTAATGGATCGATCACCCAGGTAACTCCAGAGCTACTAGCCTTAGCTGAACCCTCCTCTGCAATAATTCCATCATCACCGCGTGCTGCTAATAATTGTTTAACTATTAACTCCTCTGCCTGTTGATCCATCTGAGTTGCAAAATCAACCGCTGAACTTTTCTCAGTAAAGGTAAAGGTGGCAGGACGCTTCATTAAATGTGCTCCAGCCGATCTTGCTACCGATTCGGCTAGCTTTAATAGTTCTGCGCTCACCAGGTTATCTAAGCATGAAAAGTGAAGGGTGATTTGTGTGTGGCAGGTTTATCTCACCTTGCAGTTATGGCAATCTACTCTCATGAGTGAACCAACTGATCTAAGGCTAACTGGGCGATCTGGCGATGGCAGTGAGCTTGAGTTGGTAGATCAAGATGGTAATCAATACAACCTAAGAATTAGTGACACGCTGCGCGCCAACGTTAATCAACCAAGGCTATCTGCAGTTATCAATGTTGATGAGGTCATAACTACAACTGTTAAAGAGGTCCAAGCTAGATTGCGCAGCGGAGAAACAATTGATTCAATCTCGCGCACCACAGATTGGTCAATTGAGAAGATTGAAAATTATGCTGGACCTATTTTGCAAGAGCGTGCTTTTATTATCTCTCAAGCACTAGTTACTCAAATTCGCCGCGAACCACATGCGCCATATCTTGAGACCGCTGTTGCTAATCAATTATCACCACGTGGTGTTGATATGAACACCATAGAGTGGAACACATTCCGCTTACCTAATGGTGATTGGAATTTAATTCTCTACTACCCAATTCGTGATGGTGCACCGAGTGAAATAAAGGGTGAGGCGGTTTGGCTATTTAATTTAGGCAGGCGTGCACTTACTGCTTATGATGATGGTGCTCGCTGGATTGGTGGCGAGGTAAAGGTTAAACAACCTGTGCAAACTTATGGCAGCATCCCGCAAACTGAAGCACCTAGACTTGTTTCAATTAAAGAAAATGTCGCACCATACGCACCAACTCCACTTGCTGCAGTTGAAGAGATAGATCAAGAGGCAAAACGAGATGGTGTAACTAGGAGAATAAAAATTCCATCTTGGGATGACATTATGTTTGGCAAAAAGGATGAGGACTAAGCAAGTAAGAGTGGAATTGCAACCTCAATATCAGTAACTCCGCCATGATGTCCCACCATTGATGTTTCCTCCCGCACTCTTGCAGGATCAACTAAAATTAAATCATTATTAGGAATTGCAATTAAATCTCCCATCCGCTCCGCTGAATCCTCACTCACAACAGGTCCAAACAATCCACTAGAAATTGCCTCTGCTCTACTAATTACCGCTGCCTTATCACCTAAGAACTCACGCCACTGCAACAGCGTTTCAGTAGCTGCGCCATCTTTAATATAAATATGTCTAGCCCTTGGCTCCCCACCAATTAATGTCACATTCTCAAGTAACTTATTATCTTGACCTAAAATTAGTTGCTCTGTGCTATTTACCATTCCATGGTCTGAGGTAATCCAAATCCGAGTACCACTTGGTACTAACTCCTTCACCTTGGTAACAAACTCTGCAATTTGGGCAAGGGCTGTAAGCCACTTATCTGAACCAACCCCATCACTATGACCTGCTGCATCTAAGGTATTTAAGTATGTGTAAACAAATGAAGGTTGTGGTTTTAGTGCAAGTGCAACTGCAGTTGCCATCTCATCAACTCCATTTGCACCGATATACCTAGCGCCACGAAGTGCTGCCTGGGTGAAACCACTCGCCTCATACCGTTTAGCTGCAACATGTGAAACAGCTACTCCATCTGCTGCTGCACGTTCAAATAATGTTGGCACTTTTTGCCAAATAACTGGATCTACTCGCTCATCCCACTTAAGTGCATTTAACAATCGATTATCACTTCTTGGAACTCTAACGGTGTAACCGAGCATGCCATGAACTCCTGGCAATACCCCGGTGCCTAATGTGGACAAACTAGTTGCAGTAGTTGATGGAAAATTGGCATTTAGTTTTTCAACAAGCTTTAAGCTCTCAAGAACCGGAAACTGGTCTGCATACTTATCAAATGCATCCTGTCCCATCCCATCAATGAGAATCAAACACTCACGCATCTGGGATTGACCTAGTAAGAGAGTATCGGTTGTACCTGCAACTGAAAGTGAGTTAAAAATAGAGTTTGTTAAATCAGCTAAACCAAAATTTTCAGTACTCAATTAGAAAGATTCTCTCCAGCATAGATACTCATCGCTTTGGCCATAAAAGTTGCACACCCTGGCGCATATTTGTCGTAGTTTTGAGTAAACCGTGGATCTGAAACATACATGGCACCTAATCCAACATAGGCATCTTTATTTGGAGTCCAAAAAACACTCACCCAGTTGTAATGAATCTTTATTAATTTTTGCACCTCGGCAGAATCAGCAGCTTTTTGTAATATAAATAGATCTGCAACATCTTTGATGTTATCGCTACCTAATTTAAAGAGTTTTTGTTGATCTTTTTTACTCATTGATTTTAATTTTAAATTACTCGCTACATACTCCTCGGGCCACCGCTGGGCTGCCTCTTGCTCATATGGATTAGTAATCGACATAGATAAAGGATAGCGGGTAGCCTAAGCCGGTGATTAAATACTCGGCAGAGGTTGCAACTGCACAAAAAAATGGCTCACCAATAGTTGCTCTTGAGTCAACAATTATTAGCCATGGTCTACCTCGCCCCAAGAATTTAATAGTTGCTCAAGAAGTAGAGGCAATTGTTCGTAATGCTGGTGCAACCCCAGCAACTATTGCAGTTATTGATGGCACAGTATGTGTTGGACTAGATCAGAAACAATTAGAAAGAATCGCAACTGATGACCAGATTGTTAAAGCATCAGTTAGGGATCTTGCATTGATTCAGGCAGGTAAGAAGAGTGCGGCAACAACTGTGGCAGCAACTGCTCACATCGCCTATCTTGCTGGAATAAATGTTTTTGCAACCGGTGGATTAGGTGGAGTACACCGTGGGAACTCATTTGATGAGTCTGCTGATTTAGTTGCTATGTCAAAGATTGCGATAATTATAATTTCAGCTGGTGTGAAATCTATTTTAGATGTACCAGCAACATTAGAAAGATTAGAGACACTATCAATTCCAGTGCTTGGCTATAAAACCAAAATTTTCCCTGGTTTCTACCTAACCGACTCTGGCTATGTAATTGAGCATCAGGTTAATTCTGCTAATGAGATTGCGCAGATCTGGCGGGCAAGAGGTGAATTAAAAACAGATGAGTGCTCAGTTATAGTGGCTAATCCAGTTAAGAATCAAATGGATTTAAAGCTACATGAAAAACTTTTAACTACTGGCTTAGCACTAGCTGATAAGAATAAAATTACCGGTAAAGAGGTAACACCATTTTTACTTGAACATTTTCACACCAATAGTGATGGTGAGTCACTGCGAGTAAATATCGAGATTATTAAGGCCAATGCCCAACTAGCAGCTGAAATAGCAATCGCACTTAAATAATGGGCGCAATTTTATGTATAGGCGACATCATGTTAGATGTTGTAACTCGGATTAACCAAGATATAAATGTTGGTTCAGATACTAAGGCGCAAATAAGTACTCATGGCGGCGGAGCGGCTGCAAATGTTGCAACCTGGCTTGGCCACTTAGGTGCTGATGTTTACTTGGTTGCACGAGTTGGTGAGGATGCAGCTGGGGCAACAGTTTTAGCAGAGCTAGATAAATATAAGGTTAAACACGGCAATCAGATTATTAAGGGTGAGCGCACTGGGGTGGTTGTTGTATTAGTTGATAAAAATGGAGAGCGGACAATGTTTCCCGATTCTGGTGCTAACTCTGGAGTTGGGTTATCAGACCTACCAAATCTTGATTCATTCTCAACTGCTTATATATCTGCATATGCATTAATTAATCCAAAATCACGTACTGGTGTCATAAAAATAATTGCAGAATTAAGAAAATCAAATATCTTGATTGTCTTCGACCCAGCAACAGTTGGTGCCCTAAAAGAGGTTGGTAAAGAAGAGGTTTTGAAATGGCTTTTAGGAGTTGATTTACTTCTAATGAACCTGGAAGAAGCAGATTATCTAACTCAAGAGAAGGATCCAGAGGTTGCAATTGAGAAACTACTTAAGTTTTCTAAAACTGTCGTAATTAAACTTGGCAAAGATGGCGCGATTGCTAAAACAAGAGGTGAAGATTTATGCAGAATTTCAGCACTACCTTCTAATGTTGTAGACACCACCGGTGCCGGAGACTCTTTTGCAGCGGGATTTATTAGTAGCTGGCAATCAAATGGTGATTTAAATGCTGCTTTAAACGCTGGCACAGAGTTAGCTGCTAAGTGTGTTGCACATATCGGTGCCAGACCGCTTGTCGCTCCCCACTAAAGCGTGATTTCATTGGCAAGATACGGCCTATGGCCAAGACACCTAAAGTAGTTGCACCTAAAGCAGGAGAAAATCCTGGCCGCATAATTGATATTGATGTTGGCTCTGAAATGTCAGAGTCATTTCTAGAGTATGCATACTCAGTTATTTACTCCCGTGCACTTCCTGATGCTCGTGATGGTTTAAAGCCAGTGCAACGTCGCATCTTGCATCAGATGAATGAGATGGGACTTCGTCCAGATAAAGGACATGTTAAATGCGCCCGAGTTGTTGGCGATGTAATGGGAAAGCTACATCCACATGGTGATGGCGCAATTTATGATGCGATGGTTCGTATGGCGCAATCTTTCTCTATGCGCCTGCCATTAATTGATGGTCATGGAAACTTTGGTTCATTAGATTCTGGTCCTGCAGCGATGCGTTACACCGAATCTCGTCTTGCTCACTCTGCCATGATGATGGTGGATGAGTCAGATGAGGACACAGTTAACTTCGGTGCAAATTACGATGGTCAAATATTGGAGCCACAGGTACTACCTGCAGCATTCCCAAATTTATTAGTAAATGGTGCAACCGGTATTGCAGTTGGTATGGCTACTAATATGGCGCCCCATAATCTTGGTGAGGTAATTTCAGCTGCTAAGTACTTAATGGAAAACCCAAAGGCAACCTTAAAACAGTTAATGAAGTTAGTGCCTGCTCCTGATTTTCCAACTGGTGGATACCTAGTTGCAACTGAAGGCTTAGCTGATGCCTATGCCAAAGGCCGCGGATCATTTAAAGTACGGGCAACTGCGGTAATTGAAAAGATCACCTCTCGCAAACAAGGAATTGTAATTACCGAACTGCCATACAACATCGGACCTGAAAAGATTGTCGAGAAGATTGCAGATCTGGTTAAATCTAAAAAGGTCTTGGGCATCTCAGATATTGTCGATCTCTCAGATGGTCAATCTGGAACTAAGGTAGTAGTTGAGATTAAAAATGGTTATGAGCCAGTTGAGGTATTAGAAAATCTTTACCGCCTTACCCCAATGGAGGATGCTTTCTCAGTTAACGCAGTTGCCTTGGTAAATGGCAAGCCATTAACTCTTGGACTTAAGGATTTACTGCAGGTATTTATTGATCACCGCATTGAGGTTGTTAGGAGGCGATCAGTTTTTCGGAAAATGAAAGCTCAAAGCCGGCTTAACTTAGTAAATGGTCTGCTTAAAGCAATTGTTGATATTGATAAGGTAATTAAGTTAATCCGGGCAAGTGAGGATGCAACTGTTGCTAAAGCTGGCTTAATTAAGACATTTAAGTTAAGTGATGAGCAAGCTACCTATATATTGGATATGCCGCTGCGTAGATTGACCAAGATGAGCAAAATTGAACTAGAGAATGAGGCAAAAGAATTAAAGGCTACAATCTCCACCTTAACTGCGATCCTAAAAACTGAGGAGAGCATCAAAGCCAAGGTCTCCGAGGAGTTGTCTGAAATTGAAAAGAAGTATGCCTCACCTCGCCGCACCCGCCTTGTTGCGTAAGCAACTTTGATATCAACTAACGCCCTAGAACTTCGCGCTGCCGCAAGGCTTCTGGTTAAAGATGTGACGGTTCGAATTAATCATGGTGATCGCATTGGTTTTGTTGGTCGAAATGGTGCAGGTAAATCAACACTTGCCAAAGTATTAGCAGGTGAGATTATGCCAGCAGGTGGTGTGATAAATCGCAGCGGCAAGATTGGTTATTTGCCACAAGATCCTAGAACTGGTGAGGACCAAGGAAATGTGATTGATCGAATTCTTTCAGTTCGAGAGTTAGATCAAATAAGTAAGCGAATGCGAGCAGTTGAAGAGGAGATGTCCACCTCAGAGGGTGTTGAATTAGAAAAAGCAATGGAGCGTTACACCAGAGTTGAACATGAGTTTTCAACAGCAGGTGGTTATGCCGCAGCTGCTGAGGCTGAGGCAATTGCCTCCTCCCTTGGTGTGCCAAATCATCTATTTGATCAAGAGTTAAGCGCATTATCTGGCGGGCAAAGACGAAGAATTGAACTTGCTCGAATTCTATTTTCTGGGGCTGAAACACTTCTATTAGATGAGCCTACTAACCACTTAGATGCTGATTCCATTATCTGGTTACGTGAGTACTTATCTAAATACTCTGGCGGCTTAGTAATCATCTCCCATGATGTGAACCTAATTGAGACTGTTGTTAATAAGGTTTTCTATATCGATGGCAATCGAAATGTAATTGATGTCTATAACATGGGCTGGAAGCAGTACTTACTACAACGTGAACAAGATGAACACCGGCGCAAACGTGAGCGGGCAAATGCTGAGAAGAAAGCTGAGATTCTGCAAAAGCAGGGTGAGAAGATGCGGGCTAAAGCATCTAAGGCAACTGCAGCACAGGGAATGCTTCGTCGCGCTGAAAAACTTCGTAGCTCACTCGATGATGTTCGAATTAAAGATAAGGTGGCAAAGCTTCGTTTTCCAACGCCATCACCATGTGGCAAGACGCCGATCTCTGCCCATGATCTATCAAAATCATATGGCTCACTTGAAATCTTTACCGATGTTGGCGTAATAATTGATAAGGGTTCTCGGGTAGTAATTCTTGGTTTAAATGGTGCTGGTAAAACTACATTACTTCGTATTTTGGCCGGAGATCTTGAATCAGATACTGGTGAGGTAACTGCTGGTCATGGCTTAAAGATTGGTTACTACGCCCAGGAGCATGAGTCACTAGATTTTGACCGCACAGTATTAGAGAACATGATGTCTGCTACCCCAGATATTAGAGAGCCAGAGGCTCGTAATGTGCTTGGCTCATTTCTATTTGTCGGCGATGATGTTCATAAACCAGTTAAAGTTTTAAGCGGTGGTGAGCGAACTCGACTAGCACTTGCCACTCTTGTTGTTAGCGCAGCAAATGTCTTACTTCTTGATGAGCCAACAAATAACTTAGATCCAGCCTCCCGTGATGAGATCTTGGCAGCGTTAAGTGAGTATCAAGGCGCGGTAATTTTAGTTTCCCATGATGAGGGCGCAGTTGCTGCATTAAAACCTGAACGAGTTATTTTGCTCCCAGATGGGGATGAGGATTTATGGAAAGAGGATTACTTCGATCTAATAAGTATTGATTAAGCGTCAATCCGCTCACGATCAATATCAGCACTTGAAATAAAGTCTTTACGAGGTGCAACCTCATTGCCCATTAACAACTCAAACATAGCCTCAGCTTTTGTAACATCCTTCATAGTAATTCTGCGAAGAGTTCTCTTCTCTGGATCCATTGTGGTCTCACGTAATTGATCAGCATCCATCTCACCTAATCCTTTATAACGTTGAATCGGCTCTTTCCATCTCTTGCCATCCTTCTTAAGGGATGTGATAATTTTTTTCATCTCATCATCAGAGTAGGTGTAGTAGATCTCCCCCTTTTTGCCACCAATAACATCAATTCGGTGCAGGGGCGGGATCGCAGCAAATACTCGACCTGCCTCAACAAGGGGGCGCATATAGGAGTTAAATAATGTTAAAAGCAGGCATCTAATATGTGCGCCATCAACATCAGCATCTGACATCAAAATAACTCTGCCATACCTTGCCTCGGTAATCTCAAATGATTTTCCACTACCTGCGCCAATTGATTGAATAATTGATGCACACTCATTGTTCTCAAGCATCTGAGAGAGTGAGGCCTTTTGTACATTTAAAATCTTTCCCCGAATTGGCAAGATCGCCTGAAACTCTGAGTTTCTAGCAGCCTTAGTAGTTCCCAGCGCTGAATCTCCCTCAACAATAAATAACTCAGTCCGCTGCGCCTCATCTGATCTGCAATCAGATAATTTTGTTGGAAGAGATGAGCTCTCAAGTGCATTTTTTCTGCGCTGCAAATCTTTATGGGCTCGTGCTGAGATTCTAGTTCTAGATGCATTAGCAATCTTCTCTAAAATTAATCGACCAGTTGCTTTTTCAACTCTTTTTGTAGTGGTAAAAAATGCCTTCATCTCATCGGCAACAACCTGACCAACTATCTTTGCAGCTGCTGCTGTTCCTAAAACCTCTTTAGTTTGTCCCTCAAATTGTGGCTCAGACATGCGAACTGTGACAACAGCGGTTAATCCCTCCTGCACATCATCTTTAATAACATCGGCCTCATTATTTTTTAAAGTTTTAGTGGCACGAAGTGCGTCATTGACCGCCTTAGTAATCGCCTTTTCAAATCCTGCCACATGTGTTCCACCCTTTGGGGTTGAGATAATGTTTACAAATGAAGCAACTGTTGCCTCATAACCATTACCCCACTGCATTGCAATATCAACGCCCATCTCCCGATCAACCTCAGTGGGAGTCATATGTCCTTTTTCATCTAAGACTGGAACATTTTCACTGTATGCACCAGAGCCTGAGAGCCTAATTACCTCACCAACTGGATCATCAGGGCGCAGGAATGTGCAGAACTCTGAGATGCCACCTTTATGGAAAAAAGTTTCAGTTGTTTTTGTTTTAGTACGCCGGTCATTAACCACCAAAGTTATGCCTGGTACTAAATAAGAGGTCTGTCTGGCTCTTGCATAGATATCTTCGATTGCAAGCTGCGCCTCTTTTAGAAAAATCTGTTTATCAAACCACCACTTAATTCTTGTGCCAGTTACCTTTGCTGAAACCTTGCCAATAACCCGAAGTCCAGATTTTTCACTAAAAGTTGCATTTGGTCCTTCACCTTCAAATATTCCAGCATGACCACGTTTAAATGACATCCAATAAATTTTGCTATCGCGGTCAACCTCAACATCAAGTCGGGAGGCAAGTGCGTTAACAACAGATGCACCAACACCATGCAAACCACCAGAGGCAGCGTATGAACCGCCACCAAACTTTCCACCAGCATGAAGTTTTGTCATAACCACTTCAACACCGGTAAGTCCAGTCTTTGGTTCCTTATCTACTGGAATACCACGACCATCATCATGAACCTCAACAGATCCATCTGCTTCTAAATTTATTTCAATTGTTTTGCAATGACCTGCTAATGCTTCATCAACTGCGTTATCAATTATTTCCCAAAGACAGTGCATAAGACCACGAGAGTCTGTGGTTCCGATATACATGCCCGGTCTTTTGCGAACTGCATCTAATCCTTCAAGGACAGATAAATCTTTGGCGGTATAGCTGCTGATAATCGCAGCAGAGGTGCCATCATTAGGTTTTGCGATTTTGATTGCCACGGGCGCCAAGATTAACTGTGGTCATACCACATATAGTTGATCCGCGCCGATAGTGACCCATATTTATCGATAACTGATATACAAATGAGATATATCCAACATATTCTCAGCATTTAAGCGTAAAATTTACTTAAATGAAATCAAATATGCTGCCGGGAATAAAGTATTCATGGTTTGATGTTCCCCTGATAGTAAATAAGAGATGGGGTAAGTGATGAGCGAGCAGATCACAATGGAGCAAACACCATTGAATTCATTAGATCGTTGTGATCGTTGTGGCGCCCAGGCTTATGTACGAGCTATCTTGGTTTCAGGTGGACAACTTCTATTTTGTTCACACCACGCTAAAGAGTATGCCGAGGGTTTAAAGCCAGTAGCTGCCCTTATTCAAGATGAGTCTCAAAAATTAACTGCGCAAGCAGCTAAGTAATTACTCGCTAACAAACCCAGCATCGCGGTGGCTACCATCGCAAAATGGCTTCTCCTTTGAAGCACCACAGCGACATAATGAAAAATCTGTCTTAGTTTCAACCACATTGCCCTCAGCATCAACAAAATCAACGGTGCCGGTAACTCTAATTGAAGCATTTTTCTTAAACTGCATCTTTGCCTTATCGCTCATTTTCTTCTCCCTTAATCTAGGTAATCGCGTAGTACTTGAGATCTTGATGGGTGACGAAGTTTGGACATCGTCTTAGATTCAATCTGGCGAATACGCTCACGAGTAACCCCGTAAACCTTGCCAATTTCATCTAATGTTTTTGGTTGACCATCAGTTAAACCAAATCGCATTGCCACAACCCCGGCTTCACGTTCAGATAATGTATCTAGAACTGAGTGAAGTTGCTCTTGTAATAATGTGAAGGAGACTGCATCTGCTGGCACGATAGCTTCAGAGTCCTCAATTAAATCTCCAAACTCAGAATCACCCTCTTCACCAAGTGGTGTGTGAAGTGAGATTGGCTCTCTGCCATACTTTTGAACCTCAACCACCTTCTCCGGTGTCATATCTAACTCTTTTGCTAACTCCTCAGGTGTTGGTTCTCTTCCTAAATCTTGCAACATCTGGCGTTGTACTCTGGCCAACTTATTAATAACCTCAACCATATGTACTGGAATACGAATTGTTCTTGCTTGATCTGCCATCGCTCTGGTGATCGCCTGGCGAATCCACCAAGTTGCATAGGTTGAGAACTTGTAACCTTTTGTGTAATCAAACTTCTCAACGGCGCGGATCAAACCTAAGTTACCCTCTTGAATTAAATCTAAGAACAACATACCGCGACCGGTATAACGCTTTGCAAGTGATACTACTAATCGAAGATTTGCCTCAAGAAGATGGTTCTTATCGCGCCGGCCATTAAGCACAATCTGTTGGTACTCCCGCTTTAACTTCTTATCCATCTTCTTATCCTTAGCAATCCGCTCCTCAGCAAAGAGGCCAGCCTCAACAGATTGCGCAAGTGATACCTCAAGCTCGGCATTAAGCAGTGGAACTCGGCCAATTAACTTTAAGTAATCCTTAACTGGATCAGCGGTTGCACCTGCTGTTAATACTGTTTGTGGTGGTGCATCATCCTCTTCGGAGTCTTTAAGTACAAAAGAATTAGCCTCATTTTGTGACTCTTCAGCAACATTTACTACCCGAATCTCTGGAGTGCCATCTCCTGCTGGGCTCTCCTCTTTGTCATCAATTAAACTCTCAAGATCATCAAGCTCTACCTCTTCTAATTCAACCTCTTCACCATCGATCCTTACCTTCGATACCTTGCCGCTGCTACCTGCAACTGGCTTTGGCGCAGGAGGGGTGATTAATGCCAACTCAGTTTTCTTAAGCATTCTAAATGGTGAAAGCCCAACTTTGCGAAGCTTTTCAACCTGCTTTGGTACTGAGATCTCTAACTCGCGGGCAATTAAAACTAAATCCTGATCAGCCTTCTTAACAATCCTATGAATATTACCGATGCCACGTGAATTAAGTTCAGTTAGCACACTCTTTTGATGAATTACTAAATCTTTTACTCGAACAATCGCAGCAACATCTTTTGCATCTAATACCGCCTTCTGCGCAATCTTTACAACCTTCTTCGCAGGTTTTACTTTTTTAATCTTAGATTTTTTAACAGAACTCTTTTTTGCAGCAGTTTTACTCTTACTCTTTCCTGCTTTGGCGCCTTTTTTGGGCGCACGAGTTAGAGCCACAATTCATCCTTTGTTTTTAGGTCTTTAACTTTTAGCAGTTTTTTTAACTGCCCGACCCTTGGCTATATTATAAATTGTCCACAGCCCTAAATGCACATCCATATTGATTAATTTGCGATTTTTTGCAGATTAAGCGCGTTTCTGATGATCTGCCCCACCGATTCCACCTCAATTAGGAAGCCATCATGACCAAATGGGGAGGCGATGGTGTGAAGGGTGGTGACCTGCGGGGCAAGCTCTGCGATCTCCTGTTGCAACCTTGGCGGGAATAGGCGATCGGTATCGATTGCAATTACATGCAAGGTGACCTTAATACCGGAAAGTGCTGCTGCCACCCCACCACGATCTCGTCCAACATCATGGCTATTCATCGCCTCAGTTAATGCAATATAGGTATTAGCATCAAATCTTTTAGCAAGTTTCTCTGCTTGGTGATCTAAATAAGATTCAACAGCGTATCTACCAGTCTCATCCCCTTGTAACTCTCGGCCAAACCTGACATCCATCTCCGATTCGGTTCGATATGTTAAGTGCGCAATTCTTCTGGCAATTCCCATTCCCTCAATTGGTCCAACACTTTGTTCATAGTAATCACCATTATTAAAGTTTGGATCAGATTTAATTGCTCTAATTTGAATAGAGGCCGCACCTATTTGATCCCCAGTTGCCACCGCAGATGAGCCAATTGTGCAGATAGCGCCTACTAACTCTGGATAATCAATTGCCCACTCAAGTGAGCGCATGCCACCTAATGATGGGCCAACAGATAGTTGGTATTTTTTAACACCAATTTTCTTAGTGAAGGCAAGCTCTGCTGTGACCATATCTCTAATTGTTAAGGTAGGAAATCTAGATCCCCATCTTTTGCCATCTGGGGCAATAGATGAAGGACCGGTGGAGCCCTGGCAACCACCAATAACATTTGGACAAAGTACATAATAACTGTCGGTATCAAATGGCAGGCCTGGGCCAACCATCTGTGGCCACCAACCATTAACATCTGCCCAACCAGTTAGCGCGTGGTTTACCAAAATTGCATTATCACCAGTTGAATTTAACCTTCCCCAACTTTGATAAGCAATTGTGACATCGGGCAAAACTTCACCTGATTCCAGAGTTAAATCACCAATTTTTAGGAATTGGCGATCACCGGGGTCATCACTTTCAAGCCATGCCCCGGTAACTGCTGGATTAACTTTGCTCATTTACTTACTTAGCAGCTGCGAATGCACTCTCAAGATCTGCCTGAATATCTTTGATATTTTCAATACCGATTGATAGACGAACAAGTCCTGGTGTAACACCGGCGGTCAATTGCTCATCCGGTGATAGTTGAGAGTGAGTAGTAGATGCTGGGTGAATTGCAAGAGATCTAACATCACCAATATTGGCAACATGTGAAAGCAGCTTAAGTGCTTCAATAAACTTCTTGCCCGCTTCAATTCCGCCTTTAATTTCAAAGGACAAAACTGAACCACTTCCCTTTGGACAATATTTATTTGCCAATTTGTTCCATGGTGAAGATGGCAAAGATGCGTAGTTAACCTTTTCAACTTGAGGATTTTTCTCAAGCCAAGTAGCAATCGCCTTTGCATTTTCAACATGGCGCTCAATACGTAAGGAAAGAGTCTCAAGTCCTTGCGCAAGTAACCAGGCATTAAATGGTGAAACTGCAGCGCCAATATCACGCAGCAGCGTTAAGCGGATCTTGAAGATATAGGAAAGGTTTGCACCAAAGGCTGAACCAACTCCTAATGCTTGGGCATAAACCAGGCCGTGGTATGACGGATCTGGTTCATTAAAGCTTGGAAAGCGTTTTGGATACTTTGCATAATCAAACTTGCCAGCATCCACAATCGCACCAACTACAGTGTTTCCATGTCCTGATAGGAACTTAGTTGCTGAGTGAACCACTACATCTGCGCCATATTCAATTGGTCTAATTAGATATGGAGTTGCAACGGTGTTATCAACGATTAATGGCACCTCATTCTCATGAGCAATCTTTGCCACTGTTTCAATATCTAGTAGATCATTTTTTGGATTAGCAATAGTTTCACCAAAAAACGCCTTGGTATTTGGCTTAACCGCTTTGCGCCAGCTCTCTGGATCATCTGGGTTATCAACAAAGGTAACCTCGATGCCAAACTTTGGCAGGGTGTAGTGGAATAGGTTGTATGTGCCGCCGTATAGCGAAGGTGATGAAACTATGTGATCACCAGCTTGGGCAATATTTAAAATTGCAAAGGTAGTAGCAGCAGAACCAGATGCAAGTAACAAGGCTGCAACGCCGCCTTCAAGGGCAGCAACTCTTTGCTCCACCGTATCCTGAGTTGGATTCATGATGCGGGTGTAGATATTGCCAAGCTCAGCTAAACCAAAAAGGTCCGCTGCATGCTTGGTATCGCGGAATTGATAAGCAGTTGTTTGATAAAGCGGCAGAGCGCGAGCGCCAGTAGTTGGATCTGGAACTTGACCAGCATGTACTTGTTGAGTTTCAAATGAATATGACAAAGCATCCTCCTTGTTAAAGGGGGTGTAAAAAAAATTATTAGGGTTATCCCCTAAATTTCTTTAGCGACCCACACTTGCCGATGGCACCTTGCTATCGACCTGGTCTTCACCCGGAGCACCCCACCGTGGTGGAGGGTTGCCGCTTAGTTAGCCGGGGCTATGAACTAAGACTCATGACCTATGGAGAAAAATACTAGAGATTGTGCGCCTTTGCAACCGCCGCATAATAAATCTTGCCCTCATGCACATTAAGCCCCTTATTAAGCCCGGCATCATCGGCGAGCGCCTTCTCCCACCCCTTATTTGCAAGGGCTAAGCCATATTTAATTGTGGCATTAGCAAGTGCGTAGGTTGAGGTAGCAGGAACCGCCCCTGGCATATTTGCCACAGCGTAAAAAATTGAATCATGGACCTTATAGGTCGGCTCTTGATGAGTTGTTGCCCGAGAATCTTCAAAGCAGCCGCCTTGATCAATTGCCACATCTACTAATACCGA
Source organism: Candidatus Nanopelagicus sp. (assembly GCA_016462445.1). Lineage (GTDB taxonomy): Bacteria > Actinomycetota > Actinomycetes > Nanopelagicales > Nanopelagicaceae > Nanopelagicus. The sequence continues at coordinate 39,921 of JAEMTE010000005.1, forward strand.
GCCAGGCTTCATCTTTTTAACCAACGCGTTACTTACTAATTTAGGAGCTTTTGCGCCATGAACTAATACTGCGCCAATTACTAAATCAGCCGCCATTACCTCTTTTTCAATCTCATAACCACTTGAGGCTAAGGTTTTAACATTGCCAGCAAATAACTGATCAATCTGGCCTAATCGCTTTAAATCCAAATCCATAATAGTTACATCAGCCCTCATGCCATGGGCAATAGTTGCTGCAGCAACCCCTACAACTCCTCCGCCAATTACCACTACTTTTCCAGGCCTAACTCCTGGGACTCCCCCTAGTAATACCCCCCGGCCACCTTTACTCGCCTCAAGGGCAGCTGCTCCAACTTGAATACTCATTCGCCCTGCTACCTCACTCATTGGCGCAAGTAATGGCAACTGTCCATCAACCTCAACTGTTTCATATGCAATTGCAGTAATACCTGAATCAATTATCGCCTGCGTGCAAGCTTTATTGGCAGCTAGATGTAGGTAGGTATAAAGAATTTGCCCCTTGCGCATTCTCTTATACTCAATCTCAATTGGCTCTTTAACCTTTTGAATCATTTCAGCCTTTTGCCAGATCTCATCGGCGGAATCAATTATTTTTGCCCCAGCTGCAATGTAATCTGCATCTGAGATACCAGAGCCGGTGCCAGCATTTTTTTCAACTAAAACAGTGTGACCGGAAGCTACATATGCGTGCACACCAGATGCGGTGGCAGAGACACGAAACTCATTATTTTTGATCTCTTTAGGAATACCAATAATCACTGCAAACCACCTCTACAAACAACGCTGTTTGTTATTTAAAGCCTACTCCCAAAGAGTGAGGCACACACTTTAGGGTGAAGTTGGGCGCGCATTTGGGCAAAACTGCTCACCGGCCAGGCGGATTGGAAAACTCTGCTTAAGAGTAAGGCCAGTGGATAGGCAGGTAAATCTGTGAAAGCTTTATCTAACGCCTTTTGGGCTAACTCACTCTCTCCGCTCTCATATGCACAAGCTGCAAAGATGCAGGCAACCGGTGCAATGTAACCAGCGGGTGCGATATTCATTAACCAGTACCAAAGATTAAATAACTTATCTTTGTTCTCATCAGTTGCCAGCCCCATTGCATAATCTCTAACCTGTAAATCTTTAAATCTAACTAAAACCAAGGCTAATAACTCATAATCATCAACACTCTCATTTTTACTAAACCTCACCACCAACTCATTTATCGCAATAGCGCCAAGGCGTTGCTGCTTTAAGACATTATCACTCTCATAATCAATCTCAGTGATCTTAGATACTGCATCTTGCAAAAGTAATTTATTATCCATAGGTGAAGATTGGCAAAGTTAAAAGGTGTTTTGTAAGAGAGCTTAAAAATTGTGGATTACTTGGTAAATCTAGTTGGCGCCTTTACTACTGAAAGGGTGCGATTAATACTTTGAGTAATCGCATTGCCACTAATAGGTGTGGTTACCCCATTAACTGAGAAGGTGCCATTCCAAGTGATCCTTAGATTTACTGAGTAATTATCACTGCTTTTATAGGTATGGGTGATGCCACCAATTGGAAAAGGTGCACCTTGCATGGTGGTAATAAATACTCCCCCATCACCAAAGGACCAGGTAAAGGTTGGAGTTAGATTGACATAAACCACCACATCTAAGATCGGAACGAGCGCCGTAAATCTTGTCGGTGTTTGGGTCCAAAAATAAACCGGCAGATTAACTAATGAATCTGCCTCTGGTTGAAAATTAATATCACCTGCCGGCAAAAGCTTTACCAACTTATCTGAAAGAGATACTGCCGCTGGCTTTGGGATAGCTTTTGCAATCGCCTTTTTGGTAACAACTGGTTTTGGTTTGATTATTAGCTTTGGTGTTGGTTTAGGGGTTGGCTTAATTGTGAGTATCGACTTTGGTTTAACTACTGGCTTTTTGGTAGCAGCTTTTGGGGTTGGCTTTGCTGCACCTTTTTGGGCGGTAATTATTAATTGATTATCTGAGGTGAAGACATCAACACAGGTTTTATCAATGCAATCTGCCGCTGCAAAGGCGGGTGGAATTGGTAGTAGTAAGAGTGGAAGAATTATTTGATATCGCTTAATAGCCAACCTCCATTGGTATTGGTAACAATAAATTGATTTTTAATCTCAGATTTACTCCAGATCACACTCTGCTTACTTGCCCTATCAACCTTTCTTAAATCACCTCGGTGCACTACTACCGCAAAACTCTTCTGTCTTAATCCATCACTTACTACCTTGACACTTGTTAATTGATAATCACCACCAAGTAAGGTGGCGGTTTTAAGTAACCTGGCAATTCGCCCTGCAATATCAAGGCAGCTGCAATTGGCAGTTGCAGCAGCTTTTATGTACTCAAACTCACCGGTTAGGGCAAGATTTAAGCCATCAACATAATTAATAATTGGCGCAAGTGAGGCAGCTTCAACATCTGGCAGATAGCCAATCTCTGGCTGATCTGAGTAATCAGTTGCAGGCGCCTGCCCTGCCACACCAGTTGGGGCGAGAGCACCCTCAGCTCTTGCGCAGGCAGTTAGTAAAAGTGGCAGCAATAAGATGGTAATTAATTTGATTAAAGACACTGGGGTAATCTAAATAAATAATCCAGATCTGCGCTTGAAAAATACGATGGCTGTGAATTAAGTAGTTGTGTGTAAAACTACTCTCATGGCATACCGCGATGGTGATGGATGGATTAGCTGTAATTGCGGCGGCAAACATTGGGGCTTACATGGCGCAGCCGGATTACTGTTAGTAAGAGATAAAACAATTCTTATGCAACATAGGGCGCCCTGGGTTCACAATGGTGATACCTGGGGCATTCCAGGTGGAGCGCGGGACTCTCATGAGAGCGTAATCCAGGCTGCAATTAGAGAGGCAATTGAGGAGGTTGGAATTAGTGGTGATCACCTAACAACGGGTGAGATATTTATCGATGATCATGGAGTTTGGAGTTATCAAACTGTAATTGCCACAGCACACCCGAAGCTCGTAGCCCATGAGGCAAATGATGAATCAAAAGAGGTGGCCTGGGTAGCTTTTGATGAGGTTATTAATAAGAATTTACACCCAAGCTTTGCCAATACCTGGCCCACACTCCTTGCTATCTTAAAAAAACTTTAACTCTTTATCTCTAAGTACTGCGCATCTAATCTGCGCAGCGCCTCCTTAATTACCTCACCATCATGGGTGCGCCAAAATGGTGGCATTGAGTTTAAAAGAATTGAGCCATATCTTTTATTAACAATCCTTGAATCTAATATCGCAACCACTCCCCGGTCATCTAATGATCTAATTAATCTGCCCGTTCCTTGGGCAAGTAAAAGAGCTGCTCTGGGAAGTGAGATCTGCATAAAGCCAGAGCCCCCTGCTGCATCTGCTTCAGCAGCCCTGGCTGATAAGACTGGTTCATCAGGTCGTGGAAATGGAATTCGATCGATGGCAACTAATGTGCAGGCAGGTCCTGGCACATCAATTCCCTGCCACAATGAAATAGTGCCAAGTAAAATAGATCGCTCATCCTTGGCAAATTTTTCAACCAATGGCCCAACTGAATCACCACGGCGTTGGGTAATAATTGGTAATTTAAGCTCAGCTAATACTTTTCTTAAATGTTCATCAGCCATCTCAACACCGCGCCAAGATGAGAACAAAGCTAAGGTGCGCCCGCCCGCTGCCTCAATTAACTCACCTAACTCAGTTAGAGCCTCCTTCGATGGCCCATCTCTGCCTGGCTCTGGTAGATCCTTTGGCAAGTAAAGCATTCCTTGATTAGCAAAATCAAAGGGTGAGCCAACATCTAGGATCTGCAAATTCGCTGGATCCATCATCCCTTTCTCATCGGCTTCACTCTCATCGGCTTCATCTTCTTCATCATTTTTACCAGCAATTACAAAGCCGATATTTTTTGCAATCGCATCAAATGATTTACCAACTGTTAAAGTCGCACTAGTTGCTATTACCGGTGTTTGAGTTAATAAATTACCGCGAAGCACATCAGAGACAGCAAGGGGTGCTAAATACAAGGTTGAGTAGGTTGGTTCAAACCAAAGCACATGTGTGTGCCCTGGTTTTAATAACTTGGTGGCGGTTTGATTAATCTCATTTAGCGCACCCTTAACCCGGGCCCGTTCTGCCATGGAGTTTGGATCAATAATCTCAGCATCGGCTGCAATTAATGCACTCACCGCAGAGACCGCCTCTTTAACTGCGCGAAGTGGGGCCTCTAATTGGGATGGTAATTTATCTAATCTGCCAGCTTTAGCTGGATCTGCTTTTAAATCATCTGCGTAATCACCAATGGCGGCGGCAAACTTTTCTGCCGCTTTATTAAAGGCATCACTTGCTTTACCTGGCATATGTTTTCTTGCCATATTAGCTGCCCGCAAAACCCTGGCCGCAGTTAACTCCTCAGTTACCGCTTGAGTTGTGCGATCCATAAACTCATGTGCCTCATCTAAAATAATTGCATCTCGCTCAGGCAAAATTGGATGTGAGTCAACAATTTCAATTGCAAGTAATGTGTGATTTGTTACGACAATATCTGCTGTTTGTGCCTTAGCTTTTGCAAGAGCTGCAAAACATTTTGAACCAGAGGGGCAATCATCTGCTCCCATGCACTCTCTTCCTGAAACAGAGTTTGCCGCCCAAACCCGGCGGTCAACATCAGGTGCGTCATCGCGATCACCCGTTGCCCCCTTTGATTGCGCCCAAGCTCTTAATCTCTTGGCATCTGATTCTAAAGATGAGATCTCAAGGACAGCTTGGCTCTCAGGATCATCTGGTGCGTTATTCATCTTTTGCAAACAAACATAATTACCAACACCTTTATAGATAGCAAAGGAAATATCTCTCTTTAACTCTTTCTCTAGCGCACCTTTTATTTTTGGCAGATCTCGCTCAATTAACTGCCGCTGCAGTGCCAAGGTGGCAGTTGCCACCAACACCTTTTTGCCATGGACTAAGGCAGGAACTAAGTAGGCAAGTGATTTACCAGTACCAGTACCTGCTTGAACTAATAGATGATGGCGATCAGATAGTGCGTTAGCAACTGCTTCTGCCATCTCAATCTGGCCATCGCGTGGTGCACCACCAATTGCCACAACAGCAGCATCGAGTGCTGATCTAACCTTTTTTGAGTACTCACTCACTAGGGCAGGTTATTTGAAAAAAAGAAAGGGCCCGCAGTTTTACCTGCGAGCCCTTTAATTTAATTACTTATCAGGAGCAGCCTGAGGTGTTTCCGCAACCTTCGCAGACAAAGCATGATCCAGCCATTCTCATCTTCACGCCACATGTCATACAAAGTGGTGCATCAGATTTAACGCCAGCCATCTTTTCAAAAAGCTCCATTGATGAACCAACACCTGATGTATCAACTGGGGCCTTCTCAATCTTTACCTCTTGTTTTTTGCTCTCAACTTTTTTTGTTGGAGCGCTAACTTGAGCTACCGCCTTCTCATCAACTGTGTACTCACCACTTTCCAGTGCGCGAGCGCGCTCTGCTGCTGAGTAAATACCAAGGGATGAACGTGATTCAAATGGCAGGTAATCAAGTGCTAGGCGACGGAAGATGTAATCCATCATTGATTGCGCCATTCTGATATCAACATCATCTGTCATACCAGCTGGCTCAAACCTAAGATTTGAAAACTTCTCAACAAAGGTCTCAAGTGGCACGCCATATTGCAGACCAATTGATACTGCAATTGAGAATGCATCCATTACGCCGGCAAGAGTTGAACCTTGCTTACCAAGCTTTAGGAAAACTTCAGCTAGGGCGCCATCTGCATAAGCACCGCTGGTCATATAACCCTCAGCACCACCAACAGAGAATGAAGTAGTTTGGGCTGGGCGAGATTTTGGTAGACGCTTTCGAGTAGCGGTGTGTGCATCCTCTACAACAACATCATCCTTCTTACCCTTTGAATCAGATAGAGGCTGTCCAACCTTGCAATTATCGCGGTATACCGCAAGTGCTTTAAGGCCTAGCTTCCAACCTTGGTAGTAAACCTCTTCGATCTCCTCCACCGTTGCATTAGATGGCAGGTTAACTGTCTTAGAGATGGCACCAGATAAGAACGGCTGACATGCTGCCATCATGTGAACATGGCCCATCGCACTAATTGAGCGAATGCCCATTGCGCAATCAAAGATTGAGTAGTGATCGGTTTTTAAACCAGGTGCGTCGATGATATTTCCATTCTCAGCGATGTAAGCAACAATCGCTTCAATAGTCTCATCGGCATAGCCAAGTTTTTTAAGCGCTAGTGGAATAGTTTGGTTAACGATCTGCATCGAACCACCGCCCACCATCTTCTTAAACTTAACTAGGGCTAGATCTGGCTCAATACCGGTGGTATCACAATCCATCATCAAACCAATGGTTCCAGTTGGAGCTAATACCGATGCTTGGGCATTTCGCCAGCCATTTTTCTCACCCAATGTATTACCAGTTGCCCACTGCTTAATTGCCTCACTCCAAACATCTTTATCAAGAGTTGAAACTGATTTTGCAGAATCTGTTGCATTTTGGTGTTTGCGCATTACCTTGGTGTGGGCTGCTGCATTTCGGGCATAGCCGTTATATGCACCAACGATGCCGGCAAGCTCGGCCCCTCTTCGGTATGAAACTCCAGTAAGTAGGGATGTGATCGCACCAGCTAGGGCTCGTCCACCATCTGAGTCATATGCCAGACCTAGCGCCATCAAAAGCGCGCCAAGGTTTGCATAACCAATTCCTAATTGACGAAAGTTTCTGGTGGTCTCACCAATTGGCGCAGTTGGAAAATCTGCGAAACAGATTGAGATATCCATTGAGGTGATAACTAACTCAGTTACCTTCACAAAGTTTTTCACATCAAATGAGCCATCAGCTTTTAAGAACTTCATTAAGTTCAAAGATGCCAAGTTACATGATGAGTTATCTAGTGACATGTACTCAGAGCATGGATTGGATGCATTGATCCGGCCAGTCTCAGGGTTGGTGTGCCACTCATTGATCGTGTCATCATATTGAATGCCAGGATCAGCACATGCCCAAGCAGCTTGGGCCATCTTTCTAAATAATTGTTTTGCATCAACTGATTCAATTACCTCACCAGTTGAGCGAGCAGTCAAACCAAATGACTCACCAGCTTCATAGGCGCGCATAAATGAATCTGATACCCGAACTGAGTTGTTAGCATTTTGATACTGCACAGAGATAATATCTTTGCCACCTAGATCCATATCAAAGCCGGCATCTCTAAGTGCGCGGATCTTGTCCTCCTCGCGAACCTTGGTCTCAATAAACTCTTCAATATCTGGATGATCAACATCTAGAACAACCATCTTCGCTGCTCGTCTTGTTGCGCCACCTGATTTGATTGTGCCAGCTGATGCATCAGCACCACGCATAAAGGAGACTGGGCCTGAGGCTGTGCCACCTGATTTTAAAAGCTCCTTTGATGAGCGAATACGAGAGAGGTTAAGGCCAGCACCTGAGCCGCCTTTGAAGATAAAGCCCTCTTCCCGGTACCAGTTAAGGATTGAATCCATCGTGTCATCAACTGAGAGAATAAAACAGGCAGAGACCTGTTGTGGGGCGGCGGTTCCTACGTTAAACCAAACTGGTGAGTTGTAAGAGAATATTTGGTGCATCAGCATGTGGGTTAACTCATGTTCAAAAATTTCAGCATCTGCTTCGGTGGCAAAGTAACCATTGGCTTTGCCAGCTTTTGTATAGGTTAAAACAACGCGATCAATAACCTGCTTAAGAGATCTCTCACGATTCTCCGCCCCCATTGCGCCACGGAAGTATTTAGTAGTAACAATTGTGGAGGCATTTACCGACCAAAAATCAGGATACTCAACACTCTTTTGCTCAAAGATAACCTCGCCAGATTTCCAATTGGTCTGAACTACATCACGCCGCTCCCACTTCACAGTGTCATACGGGTGAACCCCAGCGCTGGTGTAGATACGTTCTATGGTCAGACCTTTAGTACCTGTTGACTTGGTCTGTGCTGGTTTATTCACGATCGACATTTTTAATTCCCCTTAAGTAGTTGTTAATAATTCTTTTAATTTTTTTCTTCACTTCTTTAAAACTTTACTGCTTAACTTTTATCTCTGCTTTTCGCTACTTCTTATCTGCTTAAAGGGTCTATTTAATTAATTCTTGGGAACGAGAATCTCTTAAAGCTTTTGAATTTCTGGAAGGTTCAGCACGCAAGAGTGCGATCTCACCTTCAAAATCTTCTAGGGAGGAAAAACTACGGTATACCGAGGCATATCGCAGGTAGGCGACCTCATCGAGTTCGCGGAGTGGCGCAAGGATTGCTAATCCAACCTCTTGGGCCTCAACCTCTGCTACCCCATCTGAGCGAAGGGACTCTTCAACTCTTTGGGCAAGAAGAGCTAGATCATCATCATTAACTGGACGAGCCTGACATGCCTTGCGCACACCAGCGATCACCTTCTCGCGGGAGAAGGGTTCAGTTGCTCCTGATCTTTTGATAATTAAAAGGATTGAGGTCTCTGAGGTATTAAACCGGCGAGCGCAGCTTGTGCACTCACGACGCCTGCGGATCTGATTTCCCTCATCGGTTGGACGTGAGTCAATCACTCTTGAGTCATCAAAGCGACAGAAGGGACAGATCACGGGCCTTTTCTCCTTTTTTTCCTAGTTAAGCGGGGAGGTAAACAATAGCGGAAAACCACTACTTATGGAAGCCATAAGCGTAATCACCCCTACATGTTGGGTGAACCATAGACCCGCACTATAGGGTTTAAAAGCATCTGAGTCGGCGTGTTTGGTGAAATCTTTCAAGCTCACTCTTACCCGATCGCCTTTTTCAAAATCTTTACCAACTCATCCATCTCGATCTGACCTGCTGCCACCCCAACCACCATTTCATAGGCCTTATCTTGTTTCATCTTTATATCCAGATCATTCATTAAACAAAATAATCGAGCCGCAGACCAAGCAAGCCGTTTATTTCCATCGATCAAGGCGTGGTTGCGGGCAATGGAGTGAAGAAGTGCCGCTGCCTTTTGAACAAAGGTTGGGTAAGCATCCTCACCGAAAACGTAGGTTTTTGGCCTAGCAACAGCTGACTCTAGTAAGCCAATCTCTCTAACTCGAAAGTCGGCAATTATCTCTCGACCTAATTTCAAGATGTCGGCTAACTCTAGATAATCAATCTCTTTTGCCACAGCTTTTACTTAACTTACTTTGATAGGCGATCTAGCAGCTCGGCATCCTCACGCTTTATCCGAGCAATATTGGTATCAAGCTTTTGTGCGCGATGAGAGATGTACTCATCAATTGCTTGCAGTGCTGCCTCTTGCATTGAGATACCCCGTTGATCGGCAACTTTGCGCAAAGACTTACTTTGCTGCTCAGATAGCCTTAAATTCATAGCCATGTGAAAATGGTACCATAGTGGTACCAAATCCTGTCAAATATTTATATCAGCCACTTTATTTAAATTACCGGAACTAAAAGTTTTGTGCCAGCTGCCAGATCCGCACTCTTTAGGCGATTGACCTCCACAATATCGGCGACAACCGAGGCGATCTGGTCATTGCCAGAGACCATCGCTGCGATCGACCAAAGGGTTTCACCAGGAGTTACAACCACCTGAACATACTTACTCTTAGGCCCAGCCACATCGCTGCTGCCACTAGCTGCTGAGATAGTGGAAAAACCAGCGCTAATTAATACCAATAGGGATACTGATAAAACTGTTCTTGCTAACCGCTTTGCCTGTCTTGCCTTCATTTTTTTTCATCTCCTGGTAACCGGGTTCGAGGGGATTCGAACACCTGTTCTAAAGAGAATTAAACACTACCCCACCGACATTGTCCAGTTAAAACCGAACAAATGTTTGATTTTTTTCAATCCCCCTGCTACCCTTCACTTATGGCTAAAATCCCGAGCAAAAACACCAATAGGCAGGTATCTGAGCTGCCAGATGGTGAAGCCGATGACAATGGGCTGACCGCTCGGCAAATGAAGATTTTATCCGTCATCAAAACCGCAGTTGAGGACCAGGGCTACCCGCCCAGCATGCGTGAGATAGGTGAGAAGGCCGGCCTATCCTCCACCGCATCGGTTACCTATCAACTGCAGATCCTTGAAGAGAAGGGCTGGATTCGTCGGGATCCATCCCGTGGCCGTGCCATCGAGATCACCTTGCCTGGTCAAGATGGCGAGGCGGCCCCGCAAGGAAAGACGAGATTAATTCCATTAGTTGGCCGAATTGCAGCTGGTAATCCAATCTTGGCTGAGCAAGAGGTGGAGGAGGTTTTGCCACTTCCGGAATCATTAGTTGGTAAAGGTGACTTATTCCTTTTGCAGGTAAAGGGTGATTCGATGATTGATCTTGCAATCTGTGATGGTGATTATGTTGTAATTAGAAGCCAGAAGGATGCGCTAAAGGGTGAGATTGTGGCGGCGATGATTGATGGTGAGGCAACTGTTAAAACCTGGTCGAAAAAAGATGGCCATTACTGGTTACTTCCAGCAAATGATAATTACGCACCAATCCCAGCAGATGAAGCGGTAATTCTAGGTAAGGTAACTGCGGTCCTTCGCTCACTTTAATTTTTTTAAGCTGGCTTAAATACCTCTTGCGCAGTTGAGTTTTTAATTATCTGCCTGCCCTCATCCAATGAGCTAATCACACCAGCTGCTTGCATCTGAGTAATAATGCTGCCTAATACAGTTGCCTCAACTGGACCGGCATAAACTGTTTTACCAGTTGCATTTGCAGTTAATTGATTTAATAATTTATTAGCACTCCCCCCGCCCACAATATTTATTGAATCAATCTTAACTCCGGCCGCATCTTGTAGCTGATCTAATACCTTCACATAGGCATCGGCTAATGAGTCAAAGATGCACCGGGCATACTCTGCTGGCGTGCTTGGCACTGGTTGATTCATCTCTTGGCATAAGGCGGCAATTCGCTCTGGCATAGCACCTGGCTTTTCAAACCTTGGATCATTTGCATTAATTACCGCACCCTTTGGCAAACTCTCTGCTGCTTTGGCAAGCTCTGCTGCGGTGTATTTCTCACCCTTACCTGCCCAGTAATCCAATGACTCCTCAAGTAACCACATACCAGCGACATTTTTAATAAAGCGGATGCGATCATCAACTCCCATCTCATTGGTGATATTAAAATCCATCGCCTTTTTATTTGTAACTGGCTGCTTTAACTCAAGGCCAACTAATGACCAGGTGCCACTTGAGATATAGGCAGCATTACCTTTTATAGGTAGTGGTGTTCCAGCAACTGCGCTAGCTGTGTCATGAGAGCCAACTGAGATAACTTTAATTCCATCTAACTCACCATGGCCAGAAACTACTCCCATCTGCTGCCCTGGTTTATTTATCTTTGGAAATAACTCTTTTCTAATCCCTAACCTTTGAATTAACTCCCAATCCCAATCATGGGTATAAACATTTAGTAATTGGGTGGTGGAGGCGTTGGTGATCTCGGTCGAGATTGCGCCACAAAGTAGGTAATTAATCAGATCTGGCACCATTAAAAACTTATCTGCCCGCAAGTAGGCGGCGGTACTTTTCTCTACAAATAATTGATACATCGTATTAAAGAAAATAAATTGAATGCCGGTCTTGCCATAGATGTAATCAACACCTAGATCTTGCTTTAACGCAGCCATTACCCCATCGGTGCGGCCATCACGGTAGCAATGAGGCTGCCCAATTACCTCACCATCTTTATCAATTAAGCCGTAATCAACCGCCCAGCTATCAACGCCAACACTTACTACCTCACCTAATTTGGTGGCGGCAAGTAAGCCGGCTTTAACCTGCTCAATAATAAATTGCCAATCCCAAAAGAGGCCATCATTATTTTGCACCGGCTCATGTTTAAAGCGGTGCACCTCAGTTAAAACAATCTTCTCACCAGATAATTGCCCAACAGTTACCCGACCAGAGGAGCCACCAAGATCAACCGCTGCGTAAAGCAAAGAGCTTTCCTAACGCAGGAAGGCTGCGGCCACACCACCATCTACTGGAATATGAAGTCCAGTAGTTAGGGTTAGATCTCCGCCTAAAATTACAAAGACGGCAGCAGCGATATGTTCAGGCAATACCTCTTTTTTAAGAATTGTGCGCTGGGCATAAAACTCACCAAGCTTTGATTCCTCAACCCCATACTGCTTAGCGCGGTTAGCTCCCCAACCACCAGCAAATATGCCAGAGCCCTTAACCACACCATCTGGATTAATGCCATTTACTCTAATTCCAAACTCACCTAACTCAACTGCAAGTAGGCGAACCTGATGTGATTGCGCAGCCTTAGTGGCGCCATATGCAACATTATTAGCACCGGCAAAGACTGAGTTTTTAGATGAGATATAAATAATATCCCCACCCATATTTTGCGCCTTTAGCGCTTTAGCAGCCTCACGAGATACTAAAAATGAACCGCGAGCCATAATGTCAAATTGCAGATCCCAATCAGCAACTGTTGTCTCCGTAATTGGTTTAGCAATTGAGATACCAGCATTGTTAACTACGATATCAATGCCGCCAAAGGCAAGCACAGTTGCAGCGAGCGCATCTGAGATTGCCTCCTCACTAGTTACATCCATCGCAACTGCAATCGCTTTATCCACCCCACCTAGCTCAGCCGCTACCTTGGTAGCACCCTCTAAATCTCGGTCTGCAACCACAACACAGGCGCCCTCAGCAGATAGCCGCTCAGCTGTTGCCTTACCTAAACCTGAGGCGGCCCCGGTTACCAAAGCAACTCGGCCTGCTAATGGCTTTGGTTTTGGCATCCGCTTTAACTTTGCCTCCTCCAAATCCCAGTACTCAATTCTAAATTTTTCAATCTCAGCAATTGGTGCATAAGTTGAAAGAGATTCTGCCCCGCGCATTACATTAATTGCATTGATATAAAACTCACCAGCAACCCGGGCGGTTTGTTTATCTTTGCCATAGGTAAACATGCCAACACCTGGCACTAAAATTACTAATGGATCAGCCCCTCGCATCGCCGGTGAATCCGCTTTAGCATTGCGTTTGTAATAGGCGGCGTAATTTTTGCGGTAGGCCTCATGTAACTCATTAGCCCGCTTAATAACATCCTCAATTGGTGCATCTGGTTTGGTATCTAGCACCATTGGTGAGATCTTGGTGCGCAAGAAGTGATCTGGACATGATGTGCCAAGGGCGGCTAATTGCATAAGCTTTGATCCTTGCAGGAAATCTAGAACTACATCATTATCGGTAAAGCTACCCAGCATGCGCATATCTTTAGATGCAATACCGCGAAGATATGGCGCAAGGGCGGCGGCCCGTTCTTTTCGTGCAGCAGGTGCTAATGGCGCGAACTTTGCCTCCTTCTTACCAAATGGATCAGCCTTACCCTTCACCTTAATAAACTCCTCAGCTTTGGTAATTGCCCAAATTGAACGCTCTTCACACTCTTTACTTGTCACTCCCCAAGTTGTTAAACCATGGCCGCCTAATACACAACCCTTTGCCTTTGGATTCTCCTTAGCAATCTTTGCCATATCAAGTCCTAATTGAAAACCAGGCCTTCTCCAATTAACCCAGAGAATTTCATCCCCAAAGCACTCTTGCGTTAATTTTTGGCCATCCTTTGATGTTGCCAGTGCAATAATTGAATCTGGGTGCAGGTGATCAACATGATCAAACTCAACTAAGCCATGCATTGAGGTATCAATACTTGGCGCAGCCCCACCCTTACCAAATGCGCAGTAATCAAAGAGTGCAACCATCTCATCTTCGCGCTCAACGCCTGGATATACATTTATTAAATCTTTAAATTTATCAAGATCTAACGCGGCAAGACCTGCCTCTTTTAATGTTCCAAGATCACCGCCTGATCCTTTAACCCAAAGCACAGTTGTCTCCTTGCCAGTTGCCGGATTTGCCACCACACCTTTTGCTGATGTGTTACCGCCGGCGTAATTGGTAAATCTAGGCTCTGCGCCTAATTTATTACTCCGTGCTAATAACTCAGCAACAACCTTTGGTGTCGACATTAAGCTCCCCATCCAGCTTGTGCGCCGCCGACTCGATCAGCTGCGATTTTTTCGGCATAACCACTCTTGGCATAAGCAATCTTAGGATCTGGTGCTAATCCCAGCTCACCTCTTAGCTCACCAAGTAGCTCGCGTACATCACTGTTGTAGGCATCCATCAAAACATCATTAGCACCTAATACATCCCCTGCTAATTGCGCCCTCTTTAACGCATCAGCATCTACTAATAATGCTTTAGCAACCGCCTCCTGCACATTTGTAATTGAGCGGATCTGGGCTGGAATCTTTGGTTCGATGTTATGGCATTGATCTAATACATAAGAGACAGTTGTATCTTTTGCAAAGCCGCCACCTTGATTAACCTCATGCATAATTCTAAATAACTGAAATGGATCTGCTGCGCCAACAATTAGATCATCATCGGCGTAGAATCTTGAGTTAAAATCAAATGCGCCTAACCGCTTTTTGCGAAGTAAGAAGGCGACGATGTACTCAATATTTGTGCCTGGTGCGTGGTGTCCAGTATCAACACAGACTGATGCCTTAGGTCCTAGCTCAGTGCAGTGCACATATGAGGTACCCCAATCAGGTACATCGGTTGAATAAAATGCAGGTTCAAAGAATTTATACTCAAGCAACATTCGCTGGTTATCACCAAGACGGGCATACACCTTTTGTAGTGATTCAAATAAGCGATCTTGACGCCCTGCTAAATCATCTTGGCCTGGATAGTTTGTTCCGTCAGCAAACCAAAGCTTAAGATCTGCAACCCCTGTGATATCCATAATGTCGATGCACTCAAGTAGGTGATCAACTGCTTTCTGGCGAATCTTCTTATCAAAGTGGCAGACAGAGCCGTACTTGTAATCATCATCTTGGAAGGTGTTTGAGTTAATTGTGCCAAGGCGTACCCCTAAATTCTTGGCATGCTTTGCTAAATCTGCGTAATCAGCAACCTTATCCCAAGGAATATGCATCGCTACCGCAGGAGCTGCTCCGGTGTACTTATGTACTTGAGCAGCATCGGCAATCTTCTCGTATGGATCGCGCGGTACACCAGGTTGTGCGAAAACTTTAAACCTAGTACCAGAGTTTCCATAAGCCCAAGATGGCGTCTCAATATAAAAACGCTTAAGTACTTCCTTCACCTCTTTTGCTGATGCCATCTGCCTGCTCCTTTTTTAGTTAGCTAGTTAGTTGTTATAACTTTTAATTTAAGTGGAAAACCTCTTCAAGTTGCAAGAAACCTTCATCAGGTCGCTTGCCCTCTAGCGCCACAAAAAACTCTGCCATCTCCGCCTGCCATTTTGCATTAATCTCTTTTTTCTCCATCCCAGCTTTTGCTGCTGCCAGGGAGGGTGTCTCTAAGTATCCGATTAAGGTGCCATCATTTTTATCCAAATATAAGGAGTAATTACCCCAGCCACACTCACTAAGTGCTGCCAACATCTCCGGCCATACCTGCTCATGACGGCGGATGTACTCAGCCATCTTTTCTTTTCTTACCTGTAATCTAAAACAAACCCGCTCCATTAATTAATACCTAGCCTTCATAAAATCAAGTGACTTCTTAGCTAAATCATCTGAGTCATTCCACAGATTTCGCCAAACACATAAGGTATTTGAAAGGGCGGGATCTACTACAGCGGAGGAGAAGGATTCAAAGGTAATCGGTCCTTGGTAATTTATTTTCTTAAGCGCTGTGAAGAATGAATCAAAATCAACATTGCCAGTTCCTAAATAGCCACGATGGCTCTCACCGATGTGAACATAACCAAGCCGCTCACCTGCTGCTAACACTGACTTTTGCAATCCATCCTCTTCAATATTCATATGGTAGGTATCAAGGTGGATAAATGCATTTGGCCGATTTACCTGATCTAAAAACTCTAATCCTTCAAGGCCGGTATTCATAATATTTGTCTCATAACGATTTACTACCTCAAGATCAATATTAATTCCTAGCTCTGCGGTGTAATCAGCTAACCGCTGCATTGCTGCCACCGATGATGCCCGTGCCTCTTTACTGGCTGGTCCTGGATACTTTGCCAGGGATGAGTAGATAACTCCACATAACTCTGTGCCACCTAGGGCGTGCAAAACATCTGCAACCTTGCAAAGCAGTTCATCACCTTTTTTAACAATTGAGGCATCTGGGCTGGTCACATCAGTCTTTGCAGATAAGCCTAAGGAGGCGTGCGCCCTTAAATTAAACTCTTGTAGTAAATCCTTAGTCATTGCAATATCAAAACTCCAAGGATCAAATATTGCTAATTCGATGTAGTCATAGCCATTACGAGCTGCGCTACTTATTGCAGAGCGGGCACTGGCAGCTGACCAGTCGCCAACCCAAACCAGTGCGTGTCCACCAAATTCAAGTTGCTTAGCTGCTGGCATAAATTACTCCGTTACCAAGGGTGGAAAGGGTTAATATCCTTATTCTTTCACTCTTTTATATATGTGTCCAACTTTTTACTTTTAATATCAAAATATAAACAATATAACTGGGTAAAAAGAAGATAGGGCAGCCTCTTGAGGAGACTGCCCTATCAGCAGATTAATTTAAGATTCTAATTTAATTAGAAGTTAAATCCATCTACGTTGTCCTTTGTAAATACAGTTGCTGGGCCTAGGATGATTTCATTTCCTACTGCACCCTTTGTAACTGTACGCTCTTTCAAGCCTTTATCAGTTTTACCAGATTTTACAACTGATCCAACTGTAACTTTTTGCTTGTTGTTCTTGATTGAGTTAGCAACCTGAACAGCAACATATCCGAAGTTTTCTACATCCCATAGAGATGCTTGAGCTCCAGATCCGTCCTTGATGTATGTCTTCATATCATTTGGAAGACCTAGACCAGTTACGAAAACCTTGCCCTTTGAAGCTGAGCCAGAAACATACTTAGCTGCAGCAACAATACCTACTGATGTAGGAGCAACGATTGCCTTGATGGTTGGGTTCTTCTGGATAAGACCTTGGGTCTCAGTTGTTGACTCTTCTGGCTTATCTAGACCGTAAGCAGTTGCAACAATCTTTACATCTGGATACTTAGCAGCAAGCTCCTTCTTCATGAAATCAATCCATACGTTCTGGTTGGTTGCATCTGGAGTTGTTGAAAGGATCGCGATATCACCCTTACCACCAGCAAGATCAGAAGCAGACTTAGCAAGTGCTTGTCCGATACCCTCTGATGAAGCTTGGTTAATAAATACTGAACGTCCAGCTTGAGCAACATCTGAATCGTATGTAACAACTGTTACACCCTTCTTCATAGCTGCCTTAAGTGCAGGTACTAGAGCATCCTTATCATTAGCAGCAACGATTAATACGTTGTATCCGCCTTGTACAGCTGCGTTAATTTCCTTAACTTGAGCAGCTGCTGTGATTTCGGTTGGGCCCTTGTAAGCACAAGTTGCCTTAAGTTCCTTACATGCGCGCTCTACGCCTACCTGGGCTGCTTGGAAGTAGCCGATAGTTCCTAATTTAGGAATGTGCGCGATTTTTAGCTTGGTTGCAGCCTGTGCAGGTGCAGCAACAAAAGCTGTTGCAACAAGTGCGGCTATACCAAGAGCAGAGAGTACTTTTTTCAAAGTATTTCCTTTCGGTTGGAATTACAAAATTATCTAATCTTGTAATAAGGGCCTAGAAAAGTAGCTACGACTTCTAGGACCGTTGGGAAAGGGTAAAGCAGGCTCAGCGGGAAGGCAATTTAAATTTATAACGTTTAGGTTGCGAAACCCCTACCCCATCACCAATCCACCGTTTACATTGATTGACGCACCAGTAACATATGAGGCCATCTCAGATGCTAAGAAATTAATCATCCCAGCCACCTCCTCCGGTTTTCCTAAACGATTTAGTGGAGTTTGGGCAAGCCACTCATCTAATCGTCCCTTTGATCTTTGCGCAATCATATTTGTTTGAATTCTTCCTGGCAGAACTGCATTAACAGTTACACCACTTGCGCCATACTCTTTTGCAGCAGAGTAGGTAAGTCCAAGTAATCCTGCCTTTGCCGCTGCATAGTGGGCGTGATTTGCAGAGCCAACTAATGCAACCTGGGATGAGATATTAATTATTCGGCCCCACTTTTTACTAACCATACTTGGCGCACATGCTCTAATTAATTTAAAGGCGGCGGTTAAATTAATATTTAAAGCTTGATCCCAAAGTTCATCACTCATTTCGATAATGCTGGCATCACTCATTAATCCGGCGTTGTTAATTAAGATATCAATATCGCCAAGCTTTGCTTTAACAGATGCAACTAACTTATCTACGCAATCCTTTTGGGAAAGATCTGCCCTAAAGATCTCAACCTTTAAACCCTTGCTATTTAATTGCTCAGAGATTTGTTTAGCCTCATTTTCACTACTTGAGTACTGCAGCGCTACAGTAATTTTCGCTTCCGCCAATGCGGCAACTGTGGCAGCGCCAATCCCAGTTGCGCCCCCTGTTACTAATGCCACTCTCACTTTAAGCCACCTGATTTCATAAACGATTGCATAACCTCTGGGTTTGCAATTCGAGTTGCAACCTTGCCATCTAGTAAGCCTAATAGATCATCAACAACCATCTTTGAGTGATGCTCAACAACCTCCCGTGTAGCACCGGCAAGGTGTGGGCTTAGCACAACATTTGAAAGGGTGCGAAATGGTGAATCACCTGGCAGTGGCTCAGTTGGATAGACATCAAGGGCGGCCCCGGCAATCTTTCTCTCCTTTAATACTTTAAAAAGTGCATCGTAATCAACTAAGGCAGCTCGAGCGGTATTAATAAAGTAAGCACTGCCCTTCATAAGCGCAAACTGTTTTACGCCAAATAATCCTGTACTTTCTGGGGTTACCTTCGCCGCCATCACTACAAAATCACTTTGCGCAGCCAACTCATCTAACTCGATAGATTTAATTGAAAGCTTTGCTAATTGATCCGCCTTTGCATATGGATCAAATGCAACTACCTTCATTCCGAGCGCAGCAACTCGTTTGGCGATCTCTTGCCCAATAAAGCCAGCGCCAACTAAGCCAACAGTTTTACCCATTAACTCATCGCCTTGAAATCTTTGAAATGGTGCATCAAGGTCCATACTCCACTCAGAGGTTACATTTTTACGCTCCCCTGATTTATCACTATAGGAAACGGTAGTTAGATCATCGGTGTAACGAAGTAGGTGATGGGTAGTTGGAATACTTCTAGCAATTGAGATCATAAGTCCTAGGGTGTACTCAGCTACTGCTACTGCATTTCTACCTGGTGCAAAAAGGGCTGGAACTCCTTGTTTAGTTGCAGCTGCAATATCTAAGCTAGCTCCTGGTTCATTTCTTAGGCAGGCAACAATCTTTAATCTCTTAGCACTGGCAAGTACTGCAGCTGTAATATTTTCAAACTCAACAATGCCAACTTCGATATCTTTAAACTTTTCAATTAACTCTGCCTCACTTAATTTAACTCCAGTTAAACCAAAGCCGCCTTGTTCTACCTCAAATCCACTGCTGATCAGGCGATTAACTTGAACTTTATCTATTCGAGCAGTTATAAATGCTTTCATTTATTAACCTTATAGGTTGCAGAATCTGCTGAGTGATCAAACTCCGCTTTAACACTTTCATACAAAGATCTATATCTGGCATATCGCTCTTGATAATAGGAGTGAAGCTTTGCCTCTGGCTGGTATCTACTTTCAATCTGCAGATTCATCTTTAGTGTTGTTCTAATATCGCTAAATACACCTGCGCCCATACCAGCAAGGTAGGCATCGCCAACTGCTGCCCCACTTGAATCCTTTAATATCGCAATTGGCATTCCTAAAACATCTGCCTTTATTTGATTCCACAGCCCACTCTTACTGCCTCCACCAATACTTCTTATCTCTTCAATTTTAATTCCAGATTTTTTAGCGATCTCAACATTATGAGCTAAGGCAAATGCAGTTCCCTCTAGAACTGCTCTAAACATCATCGCAGGTGTAGTGGTAAGTGATAAACCAAAAAATACACCGCGGGCATTGGTATGCCAGATCGGTGATCGCTCACCCATCATGTATGGCAGAAATATTAATCCCTCACTTCCTGGTGAGCACTTGGCTGCTTGATCTGATAAATCTTCAACTGAACTTTCAGCCTTTAATATATTTTGTTGCAGCCAGGCCACACTCGCACCTGATGCCACCATCGCGCCTAATCGAAGCTGACGTCCTGCGATTGCATGTTCAATTGCTACAAATGCATCATTAAAGTTATTTCCATCAGTTGGCATTAACAACACTGTTGAGGTTCCAGTCATCTCAGCGACAACTCCAGGATCAATTACCCCGGCCTCAAGGGCGGCTGAGCAGCCATCAACACTGCCAAAGTAAACCGGTGTGCCAGCTGGGATCTTTGATTGATTATTACTTAATACCTCACCTTGTAGCACAATTGAGTTAGCAATTTGCGGAAACTTATCCTCACTTACGCCAACAAACTTCATTACATCATCTGCCCAATTTAAATTATCAGCACTTCGAAGTTGTAATAAAGATGCATGGGCGAAATCAAGGCCAAATTTGCCAGTTAATTTGTAATTTAGAAAGCCAGGGATTTGCAGAAAATACTTTGTCTTTTGATAATTACTTGGCTCATTTTTAATAAACCATTTGATCTTAGCCGCCACATAATATGGATCTGCCCGGTTTCCGGTAAGTTGTGAAATATTTGGAAAACTCTTTGCTAACTCATCTGCCTCAAGCTGTGCTCGCCTATCCATCCAGATCATGGCATCTCTTACCGGCACACCATCACCATCGACTGCAATCAAGGTTGGTGCTTGGGCGCTAATTGCAATCCCAATTATTTTTGCACCAGGTGCACCACTTTGCGCGATCGCAACTGCATCGCAAAAACTTTGCCACCAATCATTTGGATCTTGCTCAACCCAACCTGCTTGCAGATACTTAGTCAGATACTCAGCTCTGCCTTGGGAGATTATGTGGCCGCTCTTATCAACTAACACCGCCTTGGTCGCAGTTGTACCAACATCTACGCCAAGTAATAACTCCTGCATTAGTTAGCTTTTTAAAGCTTTATGCTCTCTTCGTTCCTTACCTTTCGCCACCAATACAGGGGCTGCAACAGAGATTAAGAGCAAGATACCGGTAACAATTGTTCGCCATTGGGCGTTGATCTCACGAAGTGTTAACCAAGATTCAACTGAACCAGCAAGTAATACACCAGCGACTACTCCCCACATAGTTCCAACCCCACCAAATATTGATACTCCACCTAACAAGATGGCAGAGATAACAAGTAGCTCAAGTCCAACACCATTATCTGCTTGGGCGGTTGAGAAGCGGAAGGTATAGATAACACCGGCAACACCTGACATAAAGCCGGTGAAGGTGAAGACAATAATCTTGTGGCGAACTACGTTAATACCAGCAAAGCGCGCCGCCTCTGGGCTTTGCCCAATTGCAAGAGTACGGCGACCAAATGGTGTGCGGTGTAATAGGAAGCCAAAGAGTAAGCCAAAGAAAATAATTAATGGCATGGTCTTTGGCATAAAACTGGTGCCAAAGGTATCAAAGCCAAATGAGGTGTAAGCCTCTGGGAACTCATTTACGGTGTTCTCACCTAAAATTCCATTAGCAATACCGCGGTATAGCGCAAGTGTTCCAATAGTTACTGCAAGTGAACCTAGTCCCACCTTAGTTACAAGAAAGCCATTAATAAATCCACAAACTGTGCCAACAACTAGGCAAATAATTATTGCCAGCCAGATAGGTGCACCTTTTTGATAACTCCAACCAAGCATTGAAGAGCCCAATGCCAAGATTGATGCGATTGAAAGATCGATCTCACCAGTAATAATTAAAAATGTCATAGCAAAGGCCATGATGGTGATCTCACTGGTATTTGAGAAGATATATGAGAAATTAAGTGAGGTTAAAAAGCCCTCTGTGGTGGTTGAGGCAAGTATTAATACCATTGCCAGCAGCCCAAGAATTGCAGTGTCCCAACTTCTTGGCAGTGCGCTAAGTTTTAAGAATTTAGACACAGTTATACCCTCTCTTTTATTCGTTGCGCCAATAAACTTTTCTCACTTCGAACCGCAAGTACTCGATCGGCGTAGATTGCAATAATAAGAAGTAAACCATTTACCGCTGCCTTCCAGAATGCATCCACACCAAGGGCGGCCAGGCCGCCTTGAATTGTCTGCACTAAAAGAGCTCCAATTACTGCGCCAACTACAGTTCCAGAGCCACCCATAATTGTTACGCCACCAATTACAACCGCTGCAACAACAGCTAACTCCTGGCCATAGAAAGCGGTGGAGTCAACTTGAGCAAAGCGCATTAGGTAAAAGACACCGGCAAGACCTGCCATAAAGCCTGAGAAAACAAAGGCTAGGAAGGTGCGACGGAAAACCTTAATACCAACAAGATCAGCTGCTGGTGGATTAGAGCCAATTGCATAGGCATCCCGGCCAGCCTTTGTGTACTTCATAAAGAAGCCCATAAGTAACATGGCAATAATTACTAATAAGAAGGTAAGTGGCATTACGCCAAAGAAGACCTTCTGGCCTAAATCAAGCAAGCTAGGTGGCATCTCCTGTGCGTTGTAATCAACTGAGTTTGAGACTACATAAACAACTCCGCGCACAATATATAAAGTTCCAAGTGTTACTACCAGCGATGGTAGGCGAAGGCCGGCAACTAATAAGCCATTTAAAATTCCAACTGCAATACCAATTACTGGGCCGATGATGAAACATTGCACCCAGGTAAAATCTGGATTCTTTGCGCAAAAATCAGCAACTACCCAGGCGGTAAGTCCAACGGTAGATGAGATTGAAAGATCAATATGGCGCATAATTACAATTGGTGCAATACCAATTGCAAGTAGTGCCACTACAGAGGTTGAGGTAAAAAGATCTCTAGTGCCATCACCAGTTAAAAATCTTGGGTTAATAAGCCCAGTACCACCAACTGCAACTATTAAAATAAGTGCCAAGCTGGCCTCACGGCTAGAGGGCTTTAATCTACGAAGAAAATTCATATTAAGCACTCTTCTTTCCAGTAGTTGCTGCTGCAATTATCTTCTCCTGTGTTGCCTCTGCCCTTGATAACTCTGCAACCTGACGGCCTTCACGCATTACGATAATTCGATCTGCCATTCCTAAAACCTCTGGAAGTTCAGATGAGATCATTAAAACAGCTTTACCCTCACCTGCTGCCTTATCAACTAAGCGGTGTACCTCAGCCTTTGTTGCCACATCAATTCCGCGGGTTGGCTCATCAACAATTAATAGATCAGGATCGGTTGCCAGCCACTTTGCCAGTACTGTCTTTTGTTGATTACCACCAGATAGGCGATCAACTGGATCTGCTTGGTTAACAAACTTAATACTTAACTTATCTCGCCAAATATCTGTTAAGGATTTCTCTTTTTTAAAGTTAATTAAGCCACGATCAGTTAGAGAATCAAAGGACTCCATTGAGATATTGCGGTTAACACCTGCCACCATAAATAAACCTTGCTGGCGCCTATCCTCAGGAATAAAGGCAATCTTTCGCTTCATTGCAAGCACCGGAGATCCAGCAGGTAAAATCTCACCCTTAACCTTTACAGCTCCACTCTCATACTTATCAATTCCAAAGATTGCCCGGGCAACCTCAGATCGTCCACTGCCAACTAAACCAGCAAGAGCGACAATCTCACCCTTTTTAACCTTAAATGAGATATTTCTAAAGTAGGCAGGGTTGGTTAGATCATTAACCTCAAGTACTACCTCACCAATCTTGTGCTCTGTCTTAGGAAATAGATCGGTTAACTCTCTTCCCACCATATCTTTAATAACCTTTTGTAGATTGGTATCTCCAACTGGATTCTCACTAACTGTGGCGCCATCTCGCATAACTGTGATGTAGTCAGAGATTGCAAAGACCTCATCTAGGCGATGGCTTACAAAGATAACCGCCTTATTCGCTGCCTTTAGTGATTTCATAACAGTCATCAACCGCTCAACCTCTGAGGCAGAAAGAGCTGCCGTAGGTTCATCCATCAAAATAATATTTGCATTCATGGAAAGTGCCTTTGCAATTTCAACTACCTGTTGATCTGCAATTGAAAGACCACGTGCTTGTCGCTTTGGATCTAACTCAACACCTAACTCTTTAAATAATCTAGCTGATTCAGTTTGGGCAAACTTCCAATCAATTACCGCACCCTTCTTAGGTTGGCGGCCAATAAAAACATTCTCAGCCAGGGATAGATCTAAAAATAAAGATGGCTCCTGGTAGATAACTGCAATACCTTGGGCGATTGATTGTTGCGGTGAGCCGGTGAGAAAATCCTTTGATCCTAATTTAATTGTGCCACCATCATTATCATGCACACCAGCTAATATCTTTAACATTGTTGACTTACCGGCGCCATTTTCACCAAGGAGTGCGTGAATCTCACCTGCTCTAATCTTTAAATCTGTTCCCTTAAGTGCAATTGCGCCACCAAAACGCTTTGCTACTTTATTCATCTCTAGAAGCAGTTCACCTTTATTTGCCACTTACCGCTCCGTTCTAGTTGGGAGTAACTTTCCTATTCAATTCTGACGCTGACCCTATCGCCAGAATGAGCCTTCGGCTAGGCAATCTGGGGCATCAACTGCTTATTTGGCGTAACAAAAAGGTAACGAAGGTTCACCTATCTTCAATTTTGAGACAGAGTCCAACTAGACGATCGGTATCAACTTGGGGAAGAGTGTCGGGTGTGAAGCGCTATCTCGCCCTGGATATGGGGGCTGAATCTGGCAGATTGATGGCGGTAAGTATTGATAAAGAAATTACTACCCAAGAGATTTATAGATTTCAAACCCCAGTAAAAATGGATTCTAGAGATAGAAGGTGTTGGGATTTTCCAAAGATAATAGATGAGGTAATTACTGCGCTGACAAAGGCAAGTGCAACTGGTTCCTATGAAGGATTAGCGGTTGATACCTGGGGATTAGATTTTGGCTTAATAGATAAAGATGGCGAGATTATTGAGTTACCAGTTAGCCACCGGGATCATCGCACCGATGGCATGTTAGCTAAAGCATTTGAGTTAGTTGGTAAAGATAGATTACATAATGAGAGTGGTTGCCAATTACTTGAGGTTAACTCAATCTATCAATTACTAGCAATTGCTCAACAAAGTCCAAATGAGTTTGAAAAAGCAAAACACCTACTATTTATGCCAGATCTTGTTCTCTACGCCTTAACTGGCGTAATTGGTACTGAGTACACCATCGCATCAACCTCTGGTTTATATGATGTGCCAAAAGATCGCTGGGCGGCAGAGCTTGCAAAGGATTTAGGAATTCCAATTGAAATCTTTGGCAAGGTAGAAAATCCCGGCACAATTCGTGGGGTATTAAAAAAAGAGATTCAAGATAAAACTGGGATTGGCGCAATCACCTGTATTGCAACTGCTAGCCATGACACCGCAAGTGCGGTCTTTGCTACACCCCTGCTCTCACCAGGCAGTGCCTATATCTCAAGTGGCACCTGGTCATTAATGGGAGTTGAACTAACCAAGCCAGTTGTTAATGAGATAACAATGAATCAGCGATTAACAAATGAGGGTGGCTATAACCGAAGTATTAGATTGCTAAGAAACATTATGGGATTGTGGTTAATTCAAGAGGTAAGGAAAAATCTTAAGGAAAATGGTGAGGATTACACATACGCCCAACTTGTAGAGCTTGCAGCTAAGGAAGCTGATCCCTTTGCCACATTAATCTATGTTGATGCCTCAATCTTTATTCACGCAGGTGGAATGATTGAGCGGATTCAAAGATTTGCCAAAAACACTAGCCAACCTATTCCAACTACGCCAGGACAATTAGCGCAAACTGTTTTTGCATCCTTAGCACTGCAATACGCCAAAACCTGTGAGACATTATCTGCTTGCAGTAATCTGCCAATGCCAGCGATTCATATTGTTGGTGGCGGCTCTCAAAATGAGCACCTGTGTCAATTAACCGCTGATATCTCAAATCGGCAGGTAATTGCAGGTCCAGTTGAAGCAACTGCAATGGGAAATGCGATGGTGCAGGCGATTGCCCTGGGCAAGCAGCCGCATTTAACAGATACGATTTCAGCGCGGGCGTTGATTGAGGTGAGCAATCTTGGTCTTAAAAAATATAATCCCAGCAAAGATGCAAACTCAAATACAATTGCGCAAGTTCGCACTCGTTATGAGAGGTTAACTTTGGAGGATATGAGATGAGTAATTTAGTAACTCAACTAACGCAGTTAGCCAAGATCACAGGTGCTCCAGAGGCTGATCTAACAATTGTGGCTGAGGGAAATATCGCAGTTCTTGAGCCCGGCACAAACCGCTTCTTAGTTAAGGCAAGTGGTGTGGTGATGGGAAATGCCACCGAGGATGATTGGGTTTATTTAAATTTAGATCGCTGCGCGCAGATTTTAATTGATGCAGATAAGAAAGGTGTAACTGATAAGTTAGATAAAGCCTTTGATGCGATCTTAAAAGAGTCTGTTACCCCAAATGGCAAGGTGCGCAAAGCAAGTATTGAAACCATGGTCCATGTAGTTGCCTTTCATCTAATGGGTGCAACCTGGTCACTTCACACTCACCCAACACCAGTTGTTGCACTTGCTGCCAGCAAAGATGCGGCAAAACATTACAGCGGCACAGTCTTTCCAGATGAAGCAGTCGTCTGCGGACCAGTTCCACTATTTCTACCTTACGCCTCCCCTGGTCTATCTCTTGGCTTAGGTGTTTATCAAGGAGTTGAGAAGTATCAAGATAAATATGGCAGATCTCCTGGCCAAATTATTTTAGGAAACCATGGTCTTTGTACATTTGGTTCAGTAAGTAGTGAGGCTTTATCAACAACTCAGATTGCAGTTAAAGCTGCCAAGATAAGAGTTGGCGCTTTAAGTAGCGGGGGAATTAATTTTATTCCTAAAAAAGCTGCGCAGGCGATTGCATTTAGGCCGGATGAGATCTTGCGCCGCAAGATGTTATCGGAGTAAAAAAAGAGCTAATGCATCCTGCGGCAGTAACCTTTGATATCGGCGGTGTTATCTACTCCGATGATGTTTTCAAACGGGCAGTATTTATCGCATTAAATAAATTATCAAATGGTGTTACCCAAGATGAGTTTGATCAGGTTTATAACGCTCATTTAAAATCTCAATCAGGCTCACTTCGTAGCAAGTTGTGTGAAAAGTTTTTAGGCTCACTGGAAAAAAAGAGTGAGTTAATGCAGATTGCAACTGATAACTGGATCTTTACTCCAAATGATCTATATAAAGATGCTAAAGCTTGTATTACCGCTATGAAAGATACCGGCGCCAAGATTGGGATTGTGGCAAATCAGCCGGCCTCAAGTGTTAACTCATTAAAATCAGATCACCTATTTGAGTTAATTGATTTCCTAGGTATCTCAGCACTTGTTGGCATTGAAAAGCCTGATATTAAAATCTTTGAGTTAGCAATTAAAGAGTTAGCGGTAGATCCTGCTAAAGCAATCCATATCGGTAATCGAATCGATACCGATGTAATACCTGCTAAAAAATTAGGGATGAAGACAGTTTGGGTAAGGCGGGGTGAGGCAAATCCTGATCCAACAGATGATGATCTAAAGCAAGCAGATATAACTGTTAATGATCTAAGTAATCTGCCTGCGCTTATAGCTGCGCTATGAGTAAGCAGGTATTTATTGGCATTGATATTGCCACTGAAAATGTTAGAGCAATCGCCATAGATACTGAGGGTAATTTATATGGATCAAGTAGTGAAAAGTTAGCACCAGTTATAGGAGGTGCGGATAAGCGATTAACTCAGGACCCAGCAAGCTGGATAGCTGGCGTAAGTAAGGTATTAACGGATTTGGTAGCAAAATGTAAGGCGCAATCTTTAATCCCTAAAGCACTTTGTATCTCAGCAACTAGTGGCACATTTGTAATCACAGATTCCAAAGGTAGGCCGATCGCGCAGGCTGCGATGTATAACGATGGCAGAGCAGCTTCAATATTAGGCAGAGCTGAGAGGATAATTGCTGAGGCAAATCAAAGCGGGCCATATCTATTAGCTAATACCCCAGAGTTTGTAATTGCACAGCTCTCAGGTAAACCACTCTCTGAAATACCAACTGATAGTAGCCATAGCTTAAAGATCGGCTTAGATTTCACCACTCTTACATTTACCGATCAGGTATTAACAAAGGCTAAGAGTTTAAATTTGGCCCTACCAAGATTAGTTTTACCTGGCACAAAGCTTGCAACAATTAGTAGTGAGATAAGTACGCAATTAGGAATTAATCAAATACCAATCTATGCCGGTATGACCGATGGCTGCACCGCACAAATATCAGCAGGAGGATCCTCCGGCTCTGTTACATCTCTTGGAACTACCATGGTGATTAAGGCGGTAAGCAAGAAGAGTATAAAAGGTGAGAGCTTTTACTCACACCTTCTGCCAAAAAACAGATACCTAGCAGGTGGGGCATCAAATATTGGCGGCATCTCCTATAAACAATTTGCACCTGATATTGATAATTGGAATCAAAAAGCAGCAGATTTTGGTGTGGCAAATGTTGTTACCTATCCCCTGCCAGGTGTTGGTGAGCGCTTTCCATTTTTAGCACCCGATATGAAAAATATGATTTCAGGAAAAGTAAAAAATGATATTGAAGCTTTTCGAGCAATCTTAGAAGCGATTGCATTTACTGAAAGGTACTCATATGAGTTACTTGCCAAAGCTGGCGCTGATATCTCAGATGCAATCTTTACCGCAGGAGGCGGCGGCAAATCTGCCTTATTAAGCCAGATTAGAGCAACTGTTTTAGGCAGGCCAGTAATTACTTTAAGTAAGAGTGGCAGTGATATCGGAGCAGCGATGCTGGCATTAGCAGCAGATCAATTAAGTAGTGATGGTGATTTAGCAGGTGGTCTAGCAAAGATAAAGATCTCACACGGTGAGACATTTAACCCATCTGATAATGAAAAAGATCATCTAGAGCGAAATTGGCAAGAGTTTCTCACCCTGACAGCAAACTACAGATCGTAGTAATCTTAACGCCATGCGTAAGGTATTAGTTTTAAATCTGGCAGATAATATTGCAATCTGCCTTGAGGATATGCCGGCGCATACTGTTGTTGATCAAGATAATTTAAAGTTAACTACTACCCAACAAATCCCCCGTGGTCATAAGGTGGCATCTAAGCCGGTTAAAAAGGGTGAGGGAATAATTAAATATGGTGAGCGGATGGGACATGCCACCAAAGATATTTCAGTTGGCGAGCATGTTCACACCCACAATGTTTTAGGTGATCGATTATCAACTGAGGCCAACTAATGAGTATTACCGGTTTCTCCCATAAGGGGCGCGGTGTTGGAGTCCGTGATCACCAATTGATCTTGCCATCAGTTGTTTGTTCAACCCATGTAAGTAGAAAGATTGCTAATGAGGTTGGTGCTATTACCTTTGCCCACCAAAATGGCTGCGGAATTATTGGTATTGATGTGCCAGGGGTCGATAACTTCTTTATTGATCTTGCCAATCATCCAAATGTGCAATCTGTTCTGGTGGTATCACTCGGCTGTGAGACTATTCAAGGCCCTGAGTTGCTACCAAAGATTAACCGAGAGTTATCAAGATTATTAGTTATCCAAGAATCAGGTGGGGCCTCTGGCACATATGAATCAGGGGTAACACAGGCTAAGCAATTACGGGATAACTTTAAGAGTGAGAAGGCAAGATTAGATAAGTTAATAGTTGGCCTTGATTTAAGTAGAGATACGCCTAACTTATCTGCCCTTAAAACTGGCCTAACTGCAGCAGGTTTTGAGGTTGTAGTTGAGAGTGAGCACGCAGTAAGTGAACATAATCTTTCAAAGCTAATGAGCGCCAAAGCTCAAGTAGTTATCTCCTTTCCAGATGAGAATCAACCACCAACTGGTTTTCCACTAATTCCAGTAATTAATATTGCCTCTACCTCTCCCCTGCATATGGCATTAGCGAGTGAGTTTGATTTAGCACAAGGTTCAAGTGTTGAAGAGATAATTGAATTAATAAATAAGGTAGCAAATGGGCAGAAAACAAGATCTGAAGTTTCTGGCATTGGTGAGATTGTTGCCCCACGCTCGGTAAGGAGTGTCTAGATGTCACTTACCGGATATAAAAGAGCAGATGGGCGGTGGGGCTTTAGAAACCATGTATTGATTCTGCCGCTGCACCAGATGTTATCCGCTGCTGCCCGTGATGTTGAAAAAGATAGTAAAGGCGCAGTTGCAGTTAGCCATGATTGGTCACAGGTAGTTGAAAAAGATCACCAGAGAATTATTCACTCACTAGCTGGAAATGCGACAAACCCAAATATCTACGCCACTATCTTCCTGCGTCTTGGAACACCGGCTGAGGATGAGGTAATAAATCTTGCAAAAAGTTATGGCAAAACTAAGTTAATTGAAGTTTCACTTAGTGAGGCTAAATCAATTGATAGGTTAAGGCAGATGGCGATTGATCGCGCTAATACATTACTTACTGAGGCAAAGAGTGAGCAAAGAGTTGCTGCCCCCTTCTCTGCCATGGTCTTAGGTCTTGAGTGTGGTGGGTCGGACGCCTACTCTGGAATTACCGCAAACCCAGCACTCGGAGTTGCAAGTGATGAATTAGTAGCCCAAGGTGGCACATCAATCCTTGGTGAGACTATGGAGATATTAGGAGCAGAGCACCTGCTTGCAAAGCGGGCGATAACAGCTGCAGTAGGACAACAAATTATTGATGTGGTGGCAAGGTATGAAGCAAGTATTAATTATGAAGGAATTGATATCAGAGGCGCCCAACCATCTAGAGGAAATATTGAGGGCGGTCTTTCAACACTTGAGGAGAAATCTTTAGGAGCTGCTAAAAAAGCGGGTAATGCTCAATTTACAGGGGTACTTGAGTATGCAATAGCGCCAAGTAAAGCTGGCCTTTACTTTATGGATACACCAGGTCATGACATTGAACAGTTAACCGGTTTTGGCGCAGCAAATGTAAATATCACAGTCTTTACCACCGGTCGTGGCACACCAACCGGAAGCGCCGTTATGCCAACAATAAAGGTGGCAACAAATACTGAGATGGCAACTGCTATCCCAGATATTATCGATTTAAACTCCGGCACAATCGCCGATGGCACCCAAACTCTGGAAGAAAATGGTGAGTTGATCTATAAATTAATTATGGATGTGGCCAATGGCCAGTTAACAAAGGCTGAGCTTGGTGGACATCATGAGTTTAATCTCTCTAGGCTATACGGCTCAACTTTGTAATTATTTGTAAGACTTAATTACTCTGCGTAACATTTTATAAATTATCCACAAAATAAATAACTTTAAGATTTAATTATTAATTTTTGGCGATTATTCGCCAATGGATTATGAGTTTGCAAAATCAACAAAAAAACATGGCGTAAGTGAAGATGACATGATTAATATAATTAAATCTAAATCAGGTGCTAAAATCGGTATTTCTAGAGAAAAATTGGATAAAATTGCTTGGATAGGCAATGACAAGTTTGATCAAAAGATAGAGATTATTGCGATTAACTTTATTACCTACTACTACGTAATTCATGTTATGCCAGTGAGTAAGAGAGGGGATGAAAAGGATGACTACCTGGAAGGTCTTTGGTGAAGAACAATTAAAGGTAGATGGTGCAGTAACTTACGATGAAGTTGATTTAGATCACCAGATATTAATGGTTGATGGTGAGCGATTAACTGAGGCAAAAGCTGAGCAAATGTCTGAAGAGATCATGGAAGTGGTTTATAAACATTATGGAATGAAGTTTGTTCCTAGAAAACTACAAAAATAATCATTTTAAGGGAGGAACAACCAATATGAATTCGCCTGAACTGGAGCAGATACTGTGGTTATGAGAATAAAAAGAGGTCTTGGTAAAGGAGAAAAAATGGTAATAGAGCATGTTGATCTTGATGAATTAAACCTAATTGTTGACGGAGAAAAGCTCACTGAGGCAAGAGCTGCTGCTATGGGCGCAGAGTTAGCCAAAGAGGCCCATCGGATCTTGAGAATGCGAAATCAAGAGTAAGTAAATGTTATTTAAAAAGCGCAAAAAAAAGAATAAGTGGATCATCGGTGGTGAAGTACAAATAATTGGTAATGGAAATCCAGTAATTAAAGATATTGATTTAGATCAAGAGGTAGTAATTGTTGATGGTGAAAGACTTACCGAAGCTCGAGCCGAGCAGATCTCTGAAGAGATAATGGAAGCTTTTTATAAGTATAAAGGAATGAAGTTTGTGCCTAGAAAATTACAAAATTAAGTATTAGTTAAATATCAAG